>NZ_JBQCVF010000207.1:0-2396 GCF_051962515.1 Neisseria sp. P0009.S007
GTATAGTGTTGCACGGGGCGGACGGGGATGGCTTGGCGCGTGATGTCCAAGCCGCATTGGGACAGGCAGTGCCGATGGATGGACGGGAAATGCTGGCGGACGAACGCTGCGGGTTGGCGGCTGATGTCGAGCGAGACGAAGTCTTGCGTTTGCTTGGCGATTTCGGCGGCGATGGCGCGGGCAACGATGTCACGCGGCGCGAGTTCGGCGCGGCGGTCGTAATGCGGCATAAACCGTTCGCCCGCTTGGTTGGTCAGGATGCCGCCTTCGCCGCGTACGGCTTCGGAAATCAGGAAGGTACGGCCGTTTTCAGACGACCTTGCCAAGCCTGTAGGGTGGAATTGGATAAATTCGAGGTTTTCGACTGCGCAACCTGCGCGTATCGCCATGGCGATGGCGTCGCCCGTGCATTCGGGCGGCGTGGTGGTGGCGGCGTAAATCTGTCCCAAGCCGCCGCCTGCGAGTACGGTATGGCTGGCACGGATGCTGTAGGTTTCTTGCGCTCGGCGGTCGAGGACGGTCAGTCCGCACGCTGCACCCGATTCGGTTTGGATGTCCAACGCCATCTGCCGCTCGCAAACGCGGATGCTCGGGCGGCGGCGTATTTGGGCAATCAGGCTCTGCATGACTGCTTCGCCCGTGTAGTCGGCGACGTGGGCGATTCGGCGGCAGGTGTGCCCGCCTTCGCGCGTCAGGTGCAAGTCATTATTATTTTGGTCGAATGCCACGCCCTGCGCCAGCAGCCATTCGATTGCCGGTTTGCCTTGCGACAGGATGGTGCGGACGGCAGCTTCGTCGCACAAACCTGCGCCCGCTTCCAAAGTATCGGCGACGTGTTTTTCGATGTCGTCCTCTCCCGACCACGCCGCCGCAATCCCGCCTTGCGCATGACGGCTGGCGGTGTCGTCCAGCCGGTTTTTGCACAAAATGACGATGCGAAACGATTCAGGCAGCGACAGGGCGAGCGTCAGTGCCGCCAGCCCGTTTCCGGCAATCAATACGTCGCAATCGGTTTGCATGGTGTTGTCCTTGTTTGAGAGGCCGTCTGAAACGGCAATATTGACAGCAAATCAGGCGGGTCCCATGCCGTTGAACACATCTTTTTTCTTCAGCCCTGCCGCGAAGTCGAGCATACGCTGCAAAGGCAGTTTGGCGGCTTCGCCCAGCTTTCTGTCCAACAGGATTTCGTTGTGCCCGCTCGTCAGGGCGTGTTTGATGCCGCCCAGCGAATTCATTGCCATCCACGGGCAGAACGCGCAGCTTTTGCAGCTTCCGCCGTTGCCCGCCGTCGGTGCGGCGATAAATTCTTTGTCGGGCGCCTGCTTTTGCATTTCGTGCAGGATGCCCAAATCGGTCGCCACGATGAATTTTTTTTCGGGGCGCGATACGGCGGCTTTCAGTAGTTTGCTGGTCGAGCCGACCACGTCGCCCAGCTCGATGACGCTTTGCGGCGATTCGGGATGAACCAGTACCACCGCGTCGGGGTGTTCCGCCTTCAACGCTGCCAATTCCTGCCCTTTGAATTCGTTGTGGACGATGCACGAACCCTGCCACAACAGCATATCCGCGCCCGTTTCGCGGCGGATATAGTCGCCGAGGTGGCGGTCGGGTCCCCAAATCAGCTTCTCACCGCGCGATTTCAGATACGATACGATTTCCAACGCCACCGAAGACGTTACCACCCAATCGGCACGCGCTTTCACGGCGGCGGAAGTGTTGGCGTACACAACGACCGTGCGGTCGGGGTGTTGGTCGCAAAACGCTGAAAACGCTTCTTCCGGACAACCCAAATCCAAAGAACATTCTGCTTCCAAATCAGGCATCAGCACTGTTTTTTCAGGACAGAGGATTTTTGCGCTCTCGCCCATGAAGCGTACGCCCGCCACCACCAGCGTATCGGCTTCGTGTTCCGCGCCGAAGCGTGCCATTTCCAACGAATCGCCCACGCATCCGCCCGTTTCCAAAGCCAAATCCTGAATCAGCGGATCAACATAATAATGCGCTACCAAGACCGCGTTTTTCTCCTTCAGCAAAGCCTTGATTTCGTCTTTCAGACGACCTGCCGTTTCGCGGTCGGGCGTGTCGGCAACCTTTGCCCACGCCTGACGGATTTGGCAGGCGGAAGTCGGTGTTTGGATGAGGGGCATATCGTAATCGAACGAGCGGCGGGCGGCGGTTTGCATGAGACTTCCTTATGGCTGGTTTTTCAGACGGCATAAAGATTTGCCGTTTATATTTTGAAATATTTTTATATTATGCTCAAATTGAGTATAATAAGCAAGGTCGTCTGAAAACCGCTTTGGTTTACAATAAGGTTTCCTCTTGAATGAAAGCCACGCATGGATGCCTATCCTGAAACAGCAGCCAATACGCAAAGTATCGTCGAGCTTGTTCCT
>NZ_JBQCVF010000208.1:0-2350 GCF_051962515.1 Neisseria sp. P0009.S007
GTCTATATGCTGTTTTTCAGCCCGCACGCGGCGCACGGCATGGCACACGTGTATTTTGAAGTAGGCGTGATGGTGATTGGTTTTGTGTCGCTGGGCAAATTTTTGGAACACCGCACCAAAAAATCCAGCCTGAACAGCTTGGGCTTGCTGCTCAAACTCACGCCGACCCAAGTCAACGTGCAACGCGATGGCGAATGGAAACAACTGCCCATCGACCAAGTGCAAATCGGCGACCTTATCCGCGCCAACCACGGCGAACGCATTGCCGCCGACGGCATCATCGAGAGCGGCAGCGGTTGGGCGGATGAGAGCCATCTTACCGGCGAATCCAACCCCGAAGAGAAAAAAGCGGGCGGCAAAGTGTTGGCGGGTGCGTTGATGACCGAAGGCAGCGTGGTGTACCGCGCCACACAACTCGGCAGCCAAACCCTGCTTGGCGACATGATGAACGCGCTGTCCGAAGCGCAGGGCAGTAAAGCGCCGATTGCGCGCGTGGCCGATAAAGCAGCGGCGGTATTCGTGCCAACTGTCGTGGGCATTGCGCTTCTGACTTTTATCGCCACTTGGCTGGTTAAGGGCGATTGGACGATTGCGCTGATGCACGCCGTTGCCGTTTTGGTAATTGCTTGTCCGTGCGCGCTCGGTCTGGCGACCCCTGCCGCGATTATGGTCGGCATGGGCAAAGCAGTGAAACACGGCATTTGGTTTAAAGACGCAGCGGCAATGGAGGAAGCCGCCCACGTCGATGCCGTCGTGTTGGACAAAACCGGCACGCTGACCGAAGGCAGACCGCAGGTTGCCGCCGTTTATTGCGTTCCCGACAGCGGCTTTGACGAAGACGCTTTGTACCGCATCGCTGCCGCCGTCGAACAAAACGCCGCCCACCCGCTCGCGCGCGCCATCGTTTCCGCCGCCCAAGCGCGTGGTTTGGAAATCCCCACTGCACAAAACGCGCAAACCGTTGTCGGCGCAGGCATTACCGCCGAAGTCGAAGGAGTGGGTTTGGTGAAAGCGGGCAAAGCCGAATTTGCCGAACTGACCTTGCCGAAGTTTTCAGACGGCGTTTGGGATATTGCAAGCATTGTTGCAGTCTCAGTCGATAACAAACCTATCGGCGCATTCGCACTTGCCGACGCGTTGAAAGCCGATACCGCCGAAGCCATAGGCCGTCTGAAAAAACACAATATCGATGTCTATATTATGAGCGGCGACAACCAAGGCACGGTCGAATACGTCGCCAAACAACTGGGTATCGCACACGCCTTTGGCAACATGAGTCCGCGCGATAAAGCTGCCGAAGTGCAGAAACTCAAAGCTGCCGGCAAAACCGTGGCCATGGTCGGCGACGGCATCAACGACGCTCCCGCACTCGCCGCCGCCAACGTCAGCTTCGCCATGAAAGGCGGTGCGGACGTTGCCGAACACACCGCATCCGCTACGCTGATGCAGCATTCGGTTAATCAGCTCGCCGATGCCCTGCTGGTGTCGCAGGCAACTTTGAAAAACATTAAGCAAAACCTGTTTTTCGCCTTCTTCTACAATATTTTGGGCATTCCGCTTGCCGCACTCGGCTTTTTAAACCCCGTCATCGCAGGCGCGGCAATGGCGGCAAGCTCGGTTTCGGTATTGGGTAATGCCTTGCGCCTGAAACGGGTGAATATTGAGTGATAATATAAAGGCCGTCTGAAGACTGTTTTTTCAGACGGCCTGTCATCAAGTATTTTTGGAGAAATAATCAGATGAAAACACTTCGTTTATTGTTTGGTTTAGCATTGGTTGCCACTGCATTTAGCGTGCAGGCTGAGGATTACAGCGAGAAGCAGCACGATAAGCTGATACGGGAATGCAATCGGAACAATCTGGAGAGTTGCGTCACTGCGGCCATTTGGATGCGCGATTATCTTGAAGCGCCTGCTCATGCGTATCCGTTTCTGAAAAAAGCCTGTGATGGCGGCAATATGCGCGGCTGCAATGTTTTGGGTAATCTGTATCTCAATCCGTCCAGCGGTTTGGGCATGGATTATGCCGCAGCGGTCAAGCTCTACGAACGGGCCTGTAAAGGCGGTTATGAAAATGCCTGTACCAATCTTGAAGAAACTAAAGCAGAGATGGCGCAAGGCAATACACCAGACCGCGACAGTCGTTTAAATCAATTAAGCCAATCTTGTGCTTTAGAAAACGAATCCGCTTGCCAGGCATTAATGCTGGAAATGCAACGTTGAGCGTCACGCTGAGGCCGTCTGAAACATTGTTTTTTTCAGACGGCCTTTAATCATATTTTCTGATTTTGAGATCCAAGCGGGAGTATGTCGTATGGACATGATGTTGTTTACCAATATTGTATTGATTG
>NZ_JBQCVF010000209.1:0-2341 GCF_051962515.1 Neisseria sp. P0009.S007
GTGTCTTAGGTGAATATTAAATTTAATATTAAAAGATAGACTTGAAATATTGTTAACTTAAGAGATGATTAGGTATTTAATAATTATAAATTAATCAAAATAAGTACATTTTCAAAAATTAACAAACGTTAATTAAGTAAGGCTGTTTGTATTCGTTTATAATATTACGGTGGTGTAAGTGTTGTTTATATTTAGTTTTTCAATTAGTAGTAAATAATCTAGTTGTTTTAAGTAAAGTTACTTTCAGTTAATGAGGATTATATTTATGTTTACTCAGAAGAAATCACCTATTACTCATTTTGTATTGACAGGTATTTGTGCGGCAGTTTTAGCTGCATGTGCTAGCTCGAATGGAGAACCGGGTTCTCCGATAAGTCCATCTGTGGCACCTAATGATATTAGTAATAATACCAACAAAGGTAATTCCAATAAGGATAATACAAATAAACCTAATACCGGTAAAGATAACGCCGGTAAGGACAATGCAACTAAGCCTACTACCGGTAAAGATAACGCCGGTAAGGACAATGCAACCAAGCCTACTACCGGTAAAGATAACACCGGTAAGGACAATGCAAGCAAACCCACTACCGGTAAGGATAACACCGGTAAGAATAATGCAACCAAACCTAATACTGGCAAAGATAATTTAGCTCAAGTTAATGAGCAAATTTCTAAAAATATTCAGAATAAATTAGTAACTCTTAGATTGAGTGATGTAGTAAAAACAGAAGAATTTAGTCAAGCTGAAGTAGATACAGGTTTTATTGCAAATAACTTTGCTGCAAACCCATTGTTGGAGAAAGCTTCCGAGAATACTTTTGTTTATGATAGTGCACATATTATCGAAACTTCTGGGGGGCGTGGAAAATATAAACTTTTACGTCCCCAAACGGTTATATTGGGAGGTGTAGCAACACGTTATAAAGTAAATAAAATCGATGGATATATTAAGAGAGAGTATGGTTATGATGAAATTGATACCCCATTAAATTCAAAAAATTTAATTGGTGTAGATAAGCGTAATGCAAATGGTATTTTAATTAAACAGGGTAGTAGTGTTAATATCTTAGACCAAGCGGCCAGCAAATTCGAGTTGGATAGTGTAGGTGGTAGCCGTTATACACAATGGTTTAATAATTTTGAAACTAATGCAGATAATAAAACTTCTTTAGATAAAGGGCGCCGTGTATTAGCTGATGTAGAATATAAATTAGATGATAAGGGTAATCCGATATGGAACATATCTACTAAACCTAATAAGGGTTATCAATATGCACATTCTTTGAATAATTATTTTGATAATAATCCGGATGACGAATTATATGTTAATCAAAATGGTGAATATGCATATCGCTTTACTTTGAATAAAACTACTACATTTAAAGTTAGCTCGGAAGCAGCAAAAGTAAATCCAGAGCGCGCAGATGCGCTTAAAGCTTTGGGTTGGGTTGCGGATAAACAATATACTTACCCTGCTGGTAGCTATTTTCTTGTAACACAAAAAGATGGTAGGTTGAAGATTGTAGCTGATAAAGGGCAAATGACCGAAGTGTCATTATATTCAATTCATACCGGTATTGATAATAATAAGGCATTAGGCGCATTTCAAAATAAACGTGTAATTGCTGAAATGTTTAGTGCACTGCGCTATGGAAAGGTAAATGAAGTTCGTGCGATTTATACTTATGATGTTGGACAAGCCAATGGTTTTAACCAACAATATCTCTCATTGACTGCATGGCGTTATAAAAATGGCGATGGTAGTTATGGGGTTAATACTCCGTATAATATCGGCATTTTTGACCGAGTTATTACTGAGAATGGTATGGTTGCCAATGTCTATGATATGAAGACTAAAAAAGGATTATCTGCTAAATATACAGGTGTTGCTTATTCTAGCAGAGACGGTAAACAAGACGGCGTGATGAATATGACTGCGCAGTTCCATGAACCAAATATGGCTTACAATACTGTTTTAAGTAATAATGTTACCTTTAATGGAGCAATTACCAATCGTCGCTTAGATGATAAACGTAATGTATATTTCGCTAGTGGTAATGTAAAAACAGAAAGTGGAATGCCTTCTGCAACTGCAGGTCAAAAAGTCTCTCTAGTGGGAAGCAAACAACTTGCTAACGATATCACTGTTTGGATGAAGGGAAAAAATCCAGGTGAAAATAAAGTGATTTATGGTAAAGGTGACATACGTTTTGCTGGCCCAAATGCTGAAGAAGTGGGTGGTGTGTTAAAAATTACGACCAGCCATGGTGAAAATAATATTGGTTTTATTGGCAAGCGTTAATACGCTGATTAAACAATAAGCAGCAGGAGCTTAGCA
>NZ_JBQCVF010000210.1:0-2329 GCF_051962515.1 Neisseria sp. P0009.S007
TCCCATCTTGGCAAGCATTTTAAAACAAAGTTACTCACGAAATTATAAAAACCAATGATTTTAAAGAAAATTAAATACACACCTTATTTTCCAATCCAATACGCTCAAAGGCCGTCTGAAAACCGCCCCAGCGCAAAACATCATTGTTTCTGTTAAAATAACGCCTTTTACATCTTTCGTCTGCACCCATGCCACCCCGCCATCCTTACCGCCGCCTGCGCCCAGCCAAATCCCATCTGCCCGAAGTCGGCATCTCCGAAGAAGGCAATATCCGTTCCCTGCACTTGGGCAGCGACACCATTCAAAGCTCCATGAATGTCGATCATCCGTCCGAGCTGGTGTTGTCGTACAGCCGCGCCATGATGGGTTGGCTGCTGTTTGCAGAAACCCCGCCCAAACACATCACCCAAATCGGCTTGGGCGGCGGCTCGTTTGCCCGTTGGATAGATAGCTATCTGCCCCACACCAAGCAAACCGCCATTGACATCAATCCGCAAGTCATCGCCGTAGCGCGCAGCCTGTTTGAATTGCCGCACGAAGGCGAAAATTTTGAAATTATCGAGGCGGATGGTGCGGAATATATTAAAGTGTTCCGCCACAATACCGATGTGATTTTGGTAGATGGTTTTGACGGCGAACAGATTATCGATGCTTTGGTAGAAGAACCCTTCTTCCAAGACTGCCGCAACGCCCTTTCCCCCGACGGCGTATTTGTCACCAACTGGTGGAGCGGCGACCAGCGTTACCAACGCTTTGTCGAACGCCTGCTCAACGTCTTTGACGGCCGCGTACTCGAGCTGCCTGCCGAGAGCCACGGCAACGTAGCAGTCATGGCATTCCAAAGCAGCCCCAAAGAGCAAAATCTCGACAACCTGAAAAAACGCGCCGAAAAATTAAGCGAAAAATACGGCTTGGACTTCAAACGGATGCTTGCTGATTTGAAAGCCAACAATCAAAACAACGGCAAGAATTTTTATCTGTAAACCGTTTCAGGCCATCTGAAAAAACAAACAAGGACACACTCATGCTCAAACCTGACATCATTCAAATCCCCGGCCCGGCCGGTTTGCTGGAAACCATCTACCTGCCAAGCACACAAGAATCCGCCCGCGGCGTTGCCGTCATCAACCACCCCAATCCCCTGCAAGGCGGCACCAACACCAACAAAGTCATCCAAACCGCCGCCAAAGCCCTCAGCCAACTCGGCTTCCATTGCTATCTGCCCAATTTGCGCGGCGTAGGCAATAGCGAAGGCGAACACGATTACGGCCGCGGCGAAACGCAAGACTGTATTGCCGTTATCGACTACGCCCGCGCGCAACATCCAGACGCACCGCAATTCGCCCTGGCCGGCTTCTCATTCGGCGGCTACGTTTCCACCTTTGCCGCCCAAGAACGCACGCCTGATTTGCTGTTGCTGATGGGCGCCGCCGTCCATCACTACACCGACCGCCCGGAACCATCAGACGTTCCCAACGTCGCCAAAACATTGATGATTCATGGCGCGGAAGACGAAGTCGTTGAAATCAACAAAGCCCTGACATGGGCAGAACCACAAGGCCTGCCGGTTGTAACCATTGCCGGCTCGTCCCATTTCTTCCACGGCAAACTCATCGTTTTACGCGATACGATCACACGGTTTGCACCGGCTTTATTAGGCTAAAATACAGCTACAAAATAAAACAAGGCCGTCTGAAAGCTTTTTCAGACGGCCTTGTTTGTATGAAAACCTTATTATCAAATATCAGGCTCAAGTATTCAGAAATCCATCAAGGATTTTCTACTTAACATCTCAATTCTGAGTCAACCAATACTGCAAACCAATCAAAGTCTTACCATCTTTGATTTCATCGTTTACCAATGCATTACGCACCTCGTCCTTGCTCATCAGGACAGTTTCTGTAATTTCATCCTCATCGTTGCTCAACTCGCTGCCCAAACGCACGCCTTGCGCTTGGTAAAGATACATTTTTTCATCACAAAAACCGACTGCGGTATAAAAGGAGTACAACAGTTTGACACTGTCGGCGACATATGGCGTTTCTTCCGCCAACTCACGCAAAGCGCATTCGGCAGGATCTTCGCCTGCAATATCCAATTTACCCGCAGGCAATTCCAACGTCGCCTGATCGGCTGCATAACGCCATTGGCGCACCAAAACAACTTTGCCGTCTTCCGTTTCCGCCAATACACACGCAGCACCCGGATGGCGGATCACAACCCGTTGGCTTTCGTTGCCGTTGGGCAGGCGCACCCGATCGCGGCTGATGGTAACAAAAGAACCTTCGTAGATTGGCTCACTGCTTAATTTAGTTTCTTTCAAATCCAT
>NZ_JBQCVF010000211.1:0-2326 GCF_051962515.1 Neisseria sp. P0009.S007
ACCGACAGCCACAGCATCCGCCGCACCTCCCTCACCCAACGCGTACCGCAATACACCACCATCGCCGGCGGCGAAGCTATGAGCGAAGGCGCAAAAAGCCGCGAACACTTGGGCGTGTACAGCGTACAGGAATTGCATGGCCGTCTGAAAAACAAAGCCTAATCAATCCTATCGGATTTGAATAGATAAAAGGCCGTCTGAAACCTGATTGCTCAGTTTCAGACGGCCTTTCTGCAAAAAGAAGGAAAACGTAATGAAACAAACTATTCAAGAAAAACTGACTCAAATTTCACTTGCCGAACCACTGTATTTTCTGTTGGCGGCGGAGAGCGGAAGCCGCGCATGGGGCTTTGCTTCGCCCGACAGCGATTATGATGTACGCGCCCTTTATATCCGTCCGCAAGAACATTATCTGCAAATTGATGAAGCAAAAGATACGTTTGAATTTATTGAAAACCAATGGTTTGACGTAGGCGGCTGGGACATCCGCAAGGCTTTGCGCCTGTTGAGAAAAAGCAATGCCGTATTGCTCGAATGGCTGCGTTCACCGATTGTTTATACACAAGATGAGGCATTCATAGGCCGTCTGAACGAACTTGCGCCCCAATACGTCCAAGCCGCCGCGTTGTTGCACCATTATCGCGGTATCGCCGGCAATGCTTTGAAAGCCATGGATTTGGCGCAGCCGATTAAATTGAAGAAATGGTTTTACGTCTTACGCCCTTTATTGGCGGCACGCTGGGCAGTGAAACAAGGCGGTATTCCGCCAATGACTTTGGTTGAGTTGATGAATGAGTGGCAGACAGATTGTGCTACCCAAATTACTGATCTAGTCGCATTAAAAGCAGGACAAGACGAAAGTTATCTGCACACATTATCGCCAGAGCTGCAAAAGCTGACTGTTGACCTATATAACGAAGTTTCTGCCTTGTCTGCCCCTGCTGCCGAACCTGCCGATAGCGGGCCTTTGAACGAATTGTTCCGCTCCACCTTGGCAACCATTTATCCGTAAAAGGCCGTCTGGATATGCTGACCCTCGAAGACTTGCATACGCAAAACCTGATTCTGCTTGAAGCCGTGTCCGGCAGCCGCGCCTACGGTTTGGCAACGCCCGAGTCCGATACCGACATCAAAGGCGTGTTTTACCTGCCTAAATCCATGTTTTACGGCATGGAATACATCCAACAAATCAGCAATGAAACCAACGATATTGTGTATTACGAACTGGGACGGTTTATCGAATTGCTGTTGCAAAGTAATCCAAACACGCTAGAGCTGCTGGCTTCCCCTTCCGACTGTGTGCGATACCGTTCGCCATTGATGGATGCATTTAAAACCGAATGGTTTATCTCTAAAACCTGTCAGCAAAGTTTTGCAGGCTATGCCTACGGACAAATCAAAAAAGCACGGGGATTGAATAAAAAAATCAGCAATCCGATGCCGTCTGAAAAGAAAAGCATCCTTGATTTCTGCCACATCGTAGAAGGCGCGCAAACTGTACCGCTGCAACACTGGCTTTCGCAACGCGGAATGGAGCAAAGGCATGCAGGCTTAATCAAAATAGCCCACGCCCGAGAACTTTATGCGCTGTTTTACGATGCCGACGGCACACTTGGCTACCATGGTATTGCACCCAAACCCGAAGCCTCAACGCTTTCACTCAGCACCATTCCAGAAGGCGAATCACCGCTTGCCCATCTATCCTTCAACCAAGACGGATACAGCAGCTACTGCCGCGAATATGCCTCTTATCAACAATGGCTGGCAGAACGCAACGAAACACGCTATCAAGGCACGCAGGCGCACGGTCACGGTTACGACGCAAAAAATATGATGCACACTTTCCGCCTGCTTGAGACCGCGCGCGATATTGCCCTTCATGGCGAAATCCGTCCACGCCGTCCCAATCGTGACGAATTGCTGGCCATCAAGCGCGGTTCTTTTCCTTACAATGAACTGTTGGCGCGTACAGAAACATTGATTAACGAAGTAGAAAATTTGTTCGCCCAGTCCGATTTACCGGAAGCTGTAAACAGCACTTTGGCAATCAATGCCCTCGTCGAAATCCGAACCAAGATTTACGGATAAGAGAATCAAAAACAGAGGCCGTCTGAAATTATGTGTTTCCTCTTTTCAGACGGCCTTTTCATATTTCAAATTCTAACCGTCTGTCCATCAAAACAACCTTTTCCGCCGTCTCCCAACAAGGGATAGCAACATGAAATATAATTTCGTTATTGATTGGATTTATACGACAAAATTGTTGTTTTTTCATCATAATCCAAAAATATCGAGTTTAACGCCTATTCTCCTTGCTTTATAATGG
>NZ_JBQCVF010000212.1:0-2281 GCF_051962515.1 Neisseria sp. P0009.S007
TCCGAAGCGGGCGCATACGGTAAAGACGTGCGCGGTTTGATTCGCCAACACCAATTCGACAAAGTGGAAATGGTGCAAATCGTTCATCCGGAAAAATCATACGAAGCGCTGGAAGAAATGGTCGGCCATGCTGAAAATATTTTGAAAGCGTTGGAACTGCCATACCGAGTGATTACTTTGTGTACCGGTGACATGGGTTTCGGCGCAACCAAAACCTACGACTTGGAAGTTTGGGTTCCAGCGCAAAATACCTACCGTGAAATTTCCAGCTGCTCCAACTGCGAAGATTTCCAAGCTCGCCGCATGAAGGCGCGTTTCAAAGATGAAAACGGTAAAAACCGTTTGGTACATACTTTGAACGGCTCAGGCTTGGCTGTAGGCCGTACTTTGGTGGCGGTTTTGGAAAACCATCAAAATGCCGACGGCAGCATTAATGTTCCTGCTGCGTTGCAACCGTATATGGGCGGCGTGACCAAATTGGAAGTGAAATAATCGCTGTTTAAAAGAAAAGGCCGTCTGAAACTTGGGTTCAGACGGCCTTTTATATGATTGGGCAATTATTTGTTGTGTTGACGGAAATATTCCCATTCTTCAACGACTTTACCGTCAGGCAAGTGGCACACGCCGTATTCGTTGCCATCTTTGTCTTTTTTGATTTCGGATTTACCGCCTTGTTTGATGCAGAACTCGGAAGCCGGATTGGCCACGCCGACGTTGGGGGATTCTTGTTTTTCAGAAGCGGAGCAGGCGGCCAAAGCAGTGGCGGCAGCGAGGCTGAGGATAAGGGGGTTGATCATGGCGTGTCTTTCATTTGAGGGATAAAAACCAGCGGATTATAGGGAATGCTTGAGTTAAATGAGGTTAACCAGAAAAAGGCCGTCTGAAAAGTTTTCAGACGGCCTTTAGTTTGGGAAGTCAAACCGGATTATTTGGCTGCTTCTGCTTTTTCGCCTTCTTTAGCAAAGTATTTGGCGTAAATTTTGTCGTATTCGCCACTTTCGCGTACTTTTTTCAGCGCATCGTTCAACATTTTGATGGTGGCTTCGTCGCCTTTGCGTGCAGCGATACCGTAGTTTTCGATGGTGAAGTCAGGCAGGGAGATGAAATCCAGGCCTTTGGTCGGGTTGTTTTTCACATAGTTGGCAATGACCGCGCTGTCGCTGACTACAGAATCCAAACCGCCGTTTTCCAACTCTTTGATAATCAAGGGAACGCTTTCAAAGCGGGCGATTTTCGGATTGTCGTTGCCCAAGAGTTTGGAAACGGAGAAGTCGCCGGTGTAGCCGGTTACCACGCCGACTTTGGCCATGTTTTTCAGGTCTTCGGAAGAAGCTACTTTTTTGCCTTTCGGAACGAGGACGACTTGGGTGATTTCAAAGTATGGATCGCTGAAGAGCATGCTTTGTTTGCGGTCGTCAGTGATGGTTACGCCGGACATAACGATGTCCACGTCGCCGTTGTTCAGCGAAGGGAAGAGGCTTTCCCATGGCTGGTGTTTGAATTCGACTTTGAAGTTGCCGGCTTTAGCCATGGCATTCATCAAATCTACGTCAAAACCTTCTACTTTGCCGGCAGAATCCAAAGATTCAAATGGGGCAAACTCGGCATTGGAGCCGACACGGTACACTTTATCGGCAGGAGCAGAGGCATTGTTGCTTTGACCGCCGCAGGCAGTCAGGGCAAGGGCGGAACAAGCGAGAGCAGTGGCCAGCCATTTTTTCATATTCATGATATGTGCTTTCTTAATAAAATGTTAACGGATAAAATCTTAGTTTAGCATAATTTTGTGAACAAACTAGCCGAAATCAGTGGTCTTTTTCTCGGAAAAATGCGTAGGTTACGTCATGGAAGAGGTCGGTGTGCGGACTGTCTTCGTAGCTCAATTCCGCCAATGCGTCTTCAAAGGCAAGCTGGATGGATTCTACGGCATCGTTGGCCATGTCGGAGGGCAGGGAACGGATGAGGCCTTTGAGGGCGGTGGCGAGGACGTGGTTTTGCATACGCAAAGCGTCGTTGGCCTCTTCCAGATATTCGAGGCGTTGTTCGATGCTGCTCATGATGTATCCTTGAGTATTAAATAAAATAGTGATTATATAGCGAATTAATATTAAAATGTGACGCTTGCGCCGGCTTGCCGGATATGTCCAACCATCGGCCGTATTTCAAGTGATTTTAGGTTTGAATGCGGTTCACAATAAAAATGAAAAAACGAGATTATTATGGAAAACAACCGTCTTGACCCCACAGCCCTCGAGGAAGAAGACCTGAATTGGGAAAAACG
>NZ_JBQCVF010000213.1:0-2270 GCF_051962515.1 Neisseria sp. P0009.S007
GTCTATATGCTGTTTTTCAGCCCGCACGCGGCGCACGGCATGGCACACGTGTATTTTGAAGTAGGCGTGATGGTGATCGGTTTTGTGTCGCTGGGCAAATTTTTGGAACACCGCACTAAAAAATCCAGCCTGAACAGCTTGGGCTTGCTGCTCAAACTCACGCCGACTCAAGTCAATGTACAACGCAACGGCGAATGGCAACAGCTTCCCATCGACCAAGTGCAAATCGGCGACCTAATCCGCGCCAACCACGGCGAACGCATTGCCGCCGACGGCATCATTGAAAGCGGCTGCGGTTGGGCGGATGAGAGTCATCTTACCGGCGAATCCAATCCTGAAGAGAAAAAGGCAGGCGGCAAAGTGTTGGCAGGCGCGCTGATGACCGAAGGCAGCGTGGTGTACCGCGCCACGCAGCTCGGCAGCCAAACCCTGCTCGGCGACATGATGAACGCGCTATCCGAAGCGCAAGGCAGCAAGGCACCGATTGCGCGTGTGGCGGATAAGGCGGCGGCGGTGTTCGTGCCAACTGTCGTGGGCATTGCACTTTTGACTTTTATTGTTACTTGGCTGGTGAAAGGCGATTGGACGATTGCACTAATGCACGCCGTTGCTGTTTTGGTGATTGCCTGTCCGTGCGCACTCGGTTTGGCAACCCCTGCCGCGATTATGGTCGGCATGGGTAAAGCAGTGAAACACGGCATTTGGTTTAAAGACGCGGCGGCGATGGAAGAAGCTGCCCACGTCGATGCCGTCGTGTTGGACAAAACCGGCACGCTGACCGAAGGCAAGCCGCAGGTTGCCGCCGTTTATTGCGTTCCCGACAGCGGCTTTGACGAAGACGCTTTGTACCGCATCGCCGCCGCCGTCGAACAAAACGCCGCTCATCCGCTTGCCCGCGCCATCGTTTCCGCCGCCCAAGCGCGCGGTTTGGACATTCCCGCCGCACAAAACGCGCAAACCGTTGTCGGCGCAGGCATTACCGCCGAAGTGGAAGGCGTGGGTTTGGTGAAAGCAGGCAAAGCCGAATTTGCCGAATTGACCTTGCCGAAGTTTTCAGACGGCGTTTGGGACATTGCAAGCATTGTTGCAGTCTCAGTCGATAACAAACCTATCGGCGCATTCGCACTTGCAGACGCGTTGAAAGCCGATACCGCCGAAGCCGTAGGCCGTCTGAAAAAACACAATATCGATGTCTATATTATGAGCGGCGACAACCAAGGCACGGTCGAATATGTCGCCAAACAACTGGGCATCGCACACGCCTTTGGTAATATGAGTCCGCGCGATAAAGCCGCCGAAGTGCAGAAACTCAAAGCCGCCGGCAAAACCGTGGCGATGGTCGGCGACGGCATCAACGACGCGCCCGCGCTCGCTGCCGCCAACGTCAGCTTTGCGATGAAAGGCGGTGCGGATGTTGCCGAACACACTGCGTCCGCCACGCTGATGCAGCATTCGGTCAACCAGCTCGCCGATGCCCTGCTGGTGTCGCAGGCGACTTTGAAAAACATCAAACAAAACCTGTTTTTCGCCTTCTTCTACAATATCTTGGGTATTCCGCTCGCCGCACTCGGCTTTTTAAATCCCGTCATCGCAGGCGCGGCAATGGCGGCAAGCTCGGTGTCGGTATTGGGTAATGCCTTGCGCCTGAAACGGGTGAATATTGAGTGAAACGTGGCAAAGGCCCTCTAAAAACCATACGCCCAGTTTCATTTTTCAGGTAGCCTCAAACTAGGAATCAAACGATGAAAAGCTATACGCTCGATATTCCCCACTTTGAATACCCTGAATCATTTGAAAAAATCGTCGAACTGAATTTAGTCGATTTCGATATTTGGCATCTGCTCGATAGCGATTGGGCCGCCAAGCTATACCAAGGCATGCAAACGCGTTATCCCAATAGAAAACTGATTCCCTTCGCCAAACGCAGCGATTGCGATGACACTGCCTGCTTCGAAATCGGCAAAGGCGGCACAGTCCAGCTTATCCACGACTTTGCTGACCCCGGCTGGGAGCAGCGTCAAGAATTCCCCGATTGCTGGGCATGGCTCGCCCAAGCGGTAAACGATATGATCGAACACAATCGGGAAGACGATATCCTGTAAACATCAGGCATGTTGGTTTTAGCCAAGGAAATGCAACGTTGAGCGTCACGCTGAGGCCGTCTGAAGACTGTTTTTCAGACGGCCTTTAATCCATATTTTCTGATTTTGAGATCCAAGCGGGAGTATGTCGTATGGACATGATGTTGTTTACCAATATTGTATTGATTG
>NZ_JBQCVF010000214.1:0-2245 GCF_051962515.1 Neisseria sp. P0009.S007
ATCAGGTTTTGCGTCAGGCGGATGTTGTTCAGCAGCGCGCCCGCCGCACCGACGGCGGCTTCGTGTTCTTTGCCGTCCAAACCGAAGCCATGCAGGTCTTGGCAGCCGAAGTATTCGGTCAACAACTTCTCGCCGGCGTCGGCGGCAAACTGCCACGAGTTCAGGCGCGTGATGTTGGCTGAGTTTGCCTGAAAACTGTCAGGCAGGCTCTTACCGTCAGGTAACAGGATTTCCGCCGCCTGCAAACGCGCCAGCTCGTCAGCGAGTTTGTCCGCCGTCGTCAGCTTGGTTTTGAATTCGCCGCTTTGCAAAGATGCCCATGCGATGGCGATGTGTTTTTTATCCGCGTTCACCGCCGCGATGCGGTTGGTTTCCTTGTCTTCCAAAAACGCCGCGTCGGTCAGCGTGCCGGGCGTCACAATGCGCACGACTTTGCGCTCCACCGGCCCTTTGCCTGCGCCGACTTCGCCCACCTGCTCGCACACCGCCACGCTTTTGCCCATCTTAACCAGTCGCGCAAGATACTGCTCCGCCGCATGAAACGGCACGCCCGCCATCTTAATCGGCACGCCGTCCATCTGCCCGCGCGTGGTCAGGGTGATATCCAGCAGCTTTGCCGCTTCCACCGCGTCATCCAAAAACAACTCGTAAAAGTCGCCCATACGGTAAAACACCAGCTTGTCGGCGTGTTGCGATTTGATAGCGAGATACTGCTGCATCATCGGGGAAACGGTGGGTTTGGACATGGAAAAGCCTTAGAAACGCAAAAGTATTATTGTAACAAAAGGCCGTCTGAAAACCTAAATAAGCTTTCAGACGGCCTTTTATATGTGCCGAATAAGATTAGTCATAAACGAAAATAATATCTAAGTCTTTTTTCGGCAGGAAATTTTCTTTGACTGCTTGGAAGCGGTTCGGCCCTACTTTGCGCAAGGATTTGTCCCAGCAGAGTGACAACACAGTATTGGGCTCGCGGTCTATGGTCAAAGTGAATTTACCGATAGGTTTTGCCCAGTTGGCACCTGTGGTCAGGACATAGCCCAAATGGTGATAGACCTTCGTAGCTTCTTTCACATTTTTAAAGCCTTTAAGGAAGTTTTCATCCATACAGTACTCATCTATGAATGCTTTGCTGTCTTTGGCTTTGAGCGAAGGCAGGAAGCTGCCGCCAACCAACGGGGTGTATTGGTGTTTGATTTCGGTTACAGCGTTGGCTTTAAAGGTTTGCTTCCAGCTGTAAATAATCTGCGCCGACCAATACGTCCAGCCCATTGTGTTCAATTCGCTGGCTGGAAGCAAGGATTTGATTTTAGGCGAGCTGCAAGTACGAATTTTCTTATTGAGCTTTTCGATATCTTTGTTTTGCGTCCATGGGTGCATCAACTCCTGATCGCTCAAACCGCATTTTTTCAAGTCGGCGGTTACATCCACCAACGTTCCGTTACTACGTTCAAAATAGGCACGGACGTAGGCTTGCGGGCGGACAGGTTTGCCGTCGGCGTAAATGCGGAAGCTGTCAACCAAGCCCTTGGTGTCGGCAAAGTCGGAAACTGTAGCCGCAGGAACGATGGGCAAAGGAAAAAGAACAGTTTCAGTAATGTCTTGCGAGGAGGTGTTTTTAAACTTGTAATGCACGCGGATTTGCTTTTCGCTGATGTGCAAATCTTCGCTCTGCATATCGATATGCGGATTTTTCAGATATTTGATGCCGCTTGTACTGACCGTACCCATACTGTCATTGGCATGAGCGGCCCCAGCCAGCAGAAAAAGCAAGATTAAAGCTTTTTGTTTCATGATTTAACCCCTTTGAAACAGGCCGTCTGAAAAACAGGTTTCAGACGGCCTTTAACAGCGGCTTGGTTTTAAGCCAAAGCCACTTCCAAATTATCAATCAGGCGCGTGGTACCCAAACGGGCGGCGGCAAGCACCACCAATTCTTTATCGCCGACATGAGCCACTGCCAAGTTCTGTGCATGGCGGATTTCAACGTAATCAACCACCCAGCCGGCATCGGTCAAACGGCGGATACATTCGGCCTCAAGCTGAGCGTAATCCAGATTGCCGTTTTTCAGGGCGGCGGCAATGTTTTGCAACTCTTGATAGAGGCGTGGCGCTTCTGCGCGCTCTGCTTCGCTCAAATATTGGTTGCGGCTGGAAAGTGCCAGGCCGTCTGAAGCGCGGCCGGTGTCGACCGGGACGATTTCAATATTGAAATTCAAGTCTTCGACAAAGCCTTTAATAATCG
>NZ_JBQCVF010000215.1:0-2239 GCF_051962515.1 Neisseria sp. P0009.S007
ATCCCAATGCGGTTTGGACATCACGCGCCAAGGCATCCCCGTCCGCCCTGTGCAACACTACACCTGCGGCGGCATCCAAACCGACCCCTGCGGCAGAACCTCCCTGCCGCAGCTTTACGCCTTGGGCGAAACCACCTGCACAGGGTTGCACGGAGCCAACCGCCTTGCCAGCAACTCCCTGCTCGAATGCGTCGTTACCGCCAGACTTGCCGCCCAAACCATCGCGGACGGACAAGCATTCCAAGCCGTACTGTCCCAAAGATCGTCTGAACACCCCTCCGCCGAAGCAGACACCTTTTCAGACGGTATCCAAAGCGCATTCAGCCGCCCCGTCCTGCAAGCGTTCAACCAACGCCATCTGGGCATTCTCCGCAACGATACCGGCCTGCGCCGCGCCATCGCCCAACTGCAGCTTTGGAAGCAAAACCAAGCCGAGCCGCACACCGCGTCTGAATACGAAAACCGCAACCTGCTCGAATGCAGCCTCGCCGTCGCCCAAGCCGCATACGCTAGACGGCAAAATATTGGCGCGCATTTTAATAGTGATTGTTAAGGTTGGCTGGTTAGAAAAAAATCGTTCAAATAAATTTGAATAGCATGGTTGAGAAATTGGCATTCAGTTTTTAGGGTTGCGTAAGTTGGGTTATTATTTTGTTCTAAAAGCAGAAAGACCGTCTGAAATATTTTTCAGACGGCCTTTGACTTCCTTAATATTTTATCTGCCTGACTGTTTCCACACGTTTTGCAGGTAGGCGTAGGTCAGCTCGGCGGTGTCGGACACCAGCGCGATGTCGCTGCCCAAGTCTTCGGCTTTGCCCACGCCAATAGGCAAGGCGCCGGCGGCTTTGATGGCGGCGACGCCGGCGGCGGCGTCTTCGATGCCGATGCAGCAGCGGATGTCCGCGCCCACGCCCTCGGCGGCGGCGAGGAAGATGTCGGGGGCGGGTTTGGAATGCGCTACGGCGGCAGGGTCGGCAATGGCGTCGAAGAAGTGGGTCAGCCCCATGCGTTCGAGCAGGAACGGGCCGTTTTTACTGGCGGACGCGAGGGCGATTTTTTTGCCGTTTGCTTTCAATGTTTCCAGCAGGGGTAAAATGCCGGGATACACGTCTTCGGGTTTGACTGCCTGAATCATCTCGACGTAGTTGTCGTTTTTGCGGCGGGTCAGTTCGGCGAACTCGGCTTCGCTGACGGTTTTGCCGCCGTGCGCGAGGATGCGTTTGAGCGAATCGTCGCGCGACACGCCTTTGAGCTGCTCGTTAAACTTGCGGTCGATGCTGATGCCCAGTTCTGCGGCGAGCTTTTTCCATGCGCGGTAGTGGTACTCGGCGGTGTCGGTGATGACGCCGTCGAGATCAAAGAGCACTGCGGTGAAAGTCATTTTGCACCCTCCTTATTTTTCCAACGCGACAGTGTGGCTGCCGTTGAGTGTGATGTCTTTGCCGTACACCTGCAAATCGAGCGGCTCGCCTTTGAGCAGGGTGAAGACGACGTTTTCTTTGCCGACGGCGACTTTAATCAGACGGCCGCGGTAGTTGATGTGGAAGGCGTAGCCTGTCCACGCCCTTGGCAGGAACGGGGCGAAGCTGAGTTTGCCGCCCCAGGTTTTCATTTGGGCGAAACCTTGGACGATGGCGAGCCACGAGCCGGTCATGGAGGTGATGTGCAGGCCGTCTTCGGTGTCGTTGTTGTAGTTGTCCAAGTCCAGGCGGGCGGTGCGCTGGTACATTTCCACGGCTTTTTCTTCTTTGCCCAGTTCGGCAGCAAGGATGGAGTGGATACATGGGGACAACGAGCTTTCATGCACGGTCATCGGTTCGTAGAAGTCGAAGTTGCGGCGTTTTTCGTCCATGCTGAAACGGTCGCCGAAGAAGTAGATGCCTTGCAATACGTCTGCCTGTTTGATGAAAGGCGAACGCAGGATTTTGTCCCACGACCATTTCTGGTTGAGCGGCAAATCATCGGGCGAAAGCGCGGACACGGGGCGGATGTCTTTGTCGAGGAAGCCGTCGTGTTGCACGAATACGCCGAGTTCTTCGTCATGCGGACGGTACATATTCGTGCCGATGTCCGCCCATTTTTCCAACTCGGCGGCGCTCACGTTCAAATCCGGACGCGGATATTTCGCCAGGGCTTCGCGGGTGTAGTCCAATACCCATGCGGCGAGGGTGTTGGTGTACCAGTTGTTGTTGATGTTGTTTTCGTATTCGTTCGGGCCGGTTACGCCGTGAATCATGTA
>NZ_JBQCVF010000216.1:0-2224 GCF_051962515.1 Neisseria sp. P0009.S007
GTCATTCAATGGCCGAATCCCGATGACAGCCTGCTGATGTGGCGTTTTCCGATTGCCGATGAGGAGATCCAAAACGGTGCAAGCCTGACTGTGCGTGAGGCGCAGATGGCGATGTTTGTCGATGAAGGCGTAACCGCGGACGTGTTCGGTCCGGGGGGTTACACGCTCAATACGCAAACTCTGCCAGTGCTGACCAACTTGAAAAACTGGGACAAGCTTTTTGAGTCTCCGTTTAAATCGGATGTTTACTTTTTCAATACCAAACAACAGCTCGCACGAAAATGGGGTACGTCTCAACCAGTTACCGTGCGCGATGCCGAGTTTGGCGCGGTGCAACTGCGTTCGTTCGGTATGTATTCTTACCGCATCAGCGATCCGGCAAAATTCTTTAAAGAAGTCAGCGGTGTGGCGGCGCAATACAGCGGCGTAGACTTGGAAAACCAACTGCGCAATATCGCAGTCACCCAGTTGGCGGCCGCGTTCGGCAGCTCCGGTATCCCATTCTTGGATATGGCGGCGAACCAAGTTTTGCTGTCGCAAAAAATCGGCGAATTGCTTGGCGCGGAATTTGCCAAGCTGGGTTTGGCACTGGAAAACTTCACTGTTGAAAGCATTACTTTGCCCGCGTCTATTCAGGCTGCGTTGGATAAGAAAATTTCGATGGGTGTTATCGGCGATTTGGGACGCTACACCCAATATCAAACCGCCGAATCCATCCCGCTTGCGGCACAAAATGAAGGCGGACTTGCCGGAATCGGTGCAGGTTTGGGCGTAGGTGCCGGTATTGGTCAGGCGATGGCGGGTGCCATGGCTGGCATGATGCAGCCGAATGCGCAACAGGCTCAGCAAAATGCTCAGCCGGTTGCCGAAGATCCGCAGGCGAAATTGGTGAAACTCAAGTCTTTGCTGGATGGCGGTTTGATTTCGCAAGAAGATTTTGATAAGGCCAAGGCTGAAGTGTTGAAGCAGCTGATTGGTTAATCAATTGAAGGCCGTCTGAAAAATATCATTCAAAGAAGCGTTGAGTTGCTTCTGTGAAAAGGTTTCAGACGGCCTTTCGAATCATTTGATTGAGTCCGTTCGGTGATTTGGTTTGTTTCTAATCTGAAATCATTGATAAAACCAGTTGATAGAAACGCTAAGGCCGTCTGAAACATTCCAACCCATTCTGGAAAAGCAAATTCATGTCTCAAACTCCTTTCTTCAAAACCGACTGCCCAAGCTGCGGCGCACCTGTCGAAGCGCATTCTGCTTCTGCCGTGACGCTGGTGTGCGGCTATTGCAACAGCATGCTGGTGCGGCAAGATAACGGCGTTGTCGACTCCGGTCGCGATTCCGCATTGCTGGAAGATTTTAGTCCACTTCAAATCGGAACCAGCGGCACATTTGTCGCACAACGCTTTACCTTGGTCGGACGGCTTCAGGTGCAATACGACGATGGTGCGTGGAATGAATGGTATGCGCTGTTTGACGACGGCAGGGCAGGTTGGCTTTCTGAGGCGGGCGATTTGTATGTGATGACCATGCCAGTCGAAATTGATAATCCGCCGAAATTTGAAGACACGCGAGCCGGGTTTAGCGAGCTGACTTTTCAAGATAAGCACTATATTGCCTCCGATGTCCGCAAAATCAGCTTGAAACGCGCGGCTGCGCAGGGCGAATTGCCGTTTGTTTTAAAAGAGGATACAGAAAATCGTGTTTCCGACTGGCGTTGCGAAAACCTTTTCATCACGCTCGATTACAGCAACAAAACACCCGAAGCCTTCTTCGGTCGGATGGTAAACCTAGATGATTTGAAGCTGGAAAACACGCGCCACGAAGATGAAATTAAAGAAAGCGCAGGCCGTCTGAAAGGCAGTATTACTTCAGAAAACTGTCCTAACTGCGGCTCATCCATTCATTGGGTAAACGGGCTGACTTCCCATCTGAACTGTCAAAGTTGCGGCAGCGAATTGGCAGTCGGCAAAGATAAAGCAGAGCTTATTACCGCCAACAATCTGCGTTTGTCGCAAAATACGATGTTTACTTTGCCTGTCGGCTCGACAGGCCGTCTGAAAAATAAAGAGTTTCATGTTATCGGCGCAATCCGATATTTAGAAACAGATGCTCAGGAAACATTTGATAACTTGTTCAAAGGTGCCAAACATACATTGGCACCAGAAGGGCAGTGGACAGAGTATCTGCTTTACAACCCAACTCAGGGTTTCTTATGGCTGGTTGAAGC
>NZ_JBQCVF010000217.1:0-2205 GCF_051962515.1 Neisseria sp. P0009.S007
AAGATTATCAACGCCTCATTGTCAAACACAGCGAATCTTTCAGCGACGGCGAAATCTGCCTATTGAATGAGATTTTGGAAAAATTTGAATTTGATGTCGTACAGGAACAAGCATTGGCGCAAGCTGTGATGCAGCAGGTGCGCTTCGATCCAAACGACTACCATATCGACAGCGACGATGAAGACACAACCGGCATCTGTCCGCACTGCATCAATCCGCCCATGCCACCCCTGCGCGATTATTTGGTTTGGCGCGAAACACGCGGCTGAAAATTTTCCTAATCGATTTTGATAAGTTATTAACAATTCGCTATCGAATAAGGCCGTCTGAACAGGTGTCATCGTTACATATGTTCAGACGGCCTTTTGTAAATAAATGTTCACAATTAGGATAAATCAGTATAATCTGCGCCATTTGAATTTTCTTCGGAGCTTTTATGAATCAGCTTAAAACGGCGGTAGCCGGTGCGCAGATTTTGTTTGTCGCATTCGGTGCCATGGTGCTTGTGCCGCTTCTGACGGGACTGAACCCGGCTTTGGCATTATTGGGCGCAGGCTTGGGCACTTTGTTGTTCCAATTGGTTACCAAACGTAAAGTGCCGATTTTCCTCGGCTCTTCTTTTGCCTTTATTGCACCGATTATCTACTCCATCGGCGAATGGGGCCTGCCTTCTACCATGTTCGGCCTGTTTGCGGCAGGTTTCATGTACTTTGTCTTTGCCGCGCTAATTAGATGGCGCGGTCTAGATGCGGTACACAAGCTGTTGCCGCCCGTGGTTATCGGTCCGGTGATTATGGTAATCGGTTTGTCCGTGGCCGCTGCAGCCAGCAGCATGGCCATGGGTCAGGCGGATGGAAAACAGGTCATCGACTATATCGACTCGCTGATTCTGTCCGGCTTTACCTTTGCGGTAACCGTCATTGTTTCTGTCTTCGGCAGCAAAATGATGAAGCTGATTCCGATTCTGATCGGCGTGGCTTCAGGCTATGTGTTGGCTTTGATCATGGGCTTGGTCGATACCAGCGCCATCATCAACGCTCCTTGGTTTGCCGTCCCTCATTTTGAAACGCCTCAAGTCAACTGGCAGGCTGCCTTGTTTATGTTGCCCGTTGCCATCGCCCCGGCCATCGAACACATCGGCGGCATTATGGCCATCGGTAATGTAACCGGCAAAAACTACACTAAAGACCCGGGCTTGGACAAAACCCTCGCCGGCGACGGCTTGGGCGTGTGCGTGGCCGGTTTGATCGGCGGCCCGCCTGTGACCACTTACGGTGAAGTGACCGGCGCGGTGATGATTACCAAAAACAGCAACCCCGTTATCATGACTTGGGCGGCAATTTTTGCGATTTTCATGGCATTTTTCGGTAAGTTCAACGCGTTTTTGGCTTCGATTCCTATGCCGGTTATGGGCGGCATTATGTTGCTGCTGTTCGGTACAATCGCCTCTTTGGGCATCAAAACATTGATTGATGCGAAAGTCGATTTGATGCAGCCGAAAAATCTGGTTATCGTCAGTTCCGTATTGACGACAGGTATCGGCGGCATGATTATCAAAGTAGGTACTTTGAGCTTCGCCGGTGTAGGTTTATGCGCCGTATTGGCCATTATCCTGAACTGCGTTTTGCCCAATACAAAATCAGAAGAAGCATAAATAGCTGGCTCATAAACTCAAAGGCCGTCTGAAAATGAGATTTCAGACGGCCTTTTTATTACGCTTTATACAATGAAAAATGCCGGAGACTTAACCATCTCCGGCATTTTTGAATAAGGTGGCGAGCCGAACCCCCGGCACTGGCTCATCAGAGTGGGCTGCTGGCTTCCGCCCCTGACCCGGTGTTCCGAATTACCATGCGGGGAGACCCGCCATAGAAGAAACGCATTATAGCGGTTTTACAGAAAAACTCAAGCGATAAAATCTGTCAGGCCGTCTGAAAATCATTTACATGACAAGATTGTAAACAATATTACCTAGTTGAAAATCATTCCCATTGAAATGTTTATTGTCTTTTCCGTTGAAAAATATCGAAAATTACACTACATTAACACTTTACGCCATCAAGAAGAAATTGCATTTTTCAGACGGCCTTTAATATAAAAACATTACATCCATCAACGGAACACGACCATGACCACGACTACTGCCCCTCAGCGTATTCGAGAAATTCCCTATAACTATACTTCTTATACCGACCGCGAAATCGT
>NZ_JBQCVF010000218.1:0-2203 GCF_051962515.1 Neisseria sp. P0009.S007
AATGGGCAAGAGGCCGTCTGAAAAAATGAATTAACGTTATTTTAAAGGTTTATTTCCAAACCAACAATTCAGAATCTTTAAAGATGTCGGATTCCGACGTTCTTTGCGCCCTCCCCTACCCTTTGATACCGGCAAAAGGCCGTCTGAAAACGCTTTTATATTTTCAGACGGCCTTGTATAAATCT
Source organism: Neisseria sp. P0009.S007 (assembly GCF_051962515.1). Taxonomy (NCBI): domain Bacteria; kingdom Pseudomonadati; phylum Pseudomonadota; class Betaproteobacteria; order Neisseriales; family Neisseriaceae; genus Neisseria; species Neisseria sp. P0009.S007. The sequence continues at coordinate 186 of NZ_JBQCVF010000218.1, forward strand.
TTTCTTCAGGAAAATAGGCTACTTTTTATCTAATGCAAACCCTAAGCCAACTGCGGTATTTCCGCCCACGGCTGTATCTGTTCCAACTGCGCGGCGAGGCGGAGCAGCGTGTCTTCGCGCCCGTGTGCGGCGGCGAACTGGGTACCGACGGGCAGCCCGTTATGCCGGTAAAGCGGCACACTCATGGCGGGGTTGCCGCTCATGTTCAGCGGCGACGTATAACCGACGTGTTGCAGCGCGGCAGCGGCTTCTTTTTCTAAAAACGGGTTGTTTTTCAACAGAAAACCCAAGCGCAGCGTGCCAAACAGCAGGCGCATGGCTTTTTGTGCGGCGGGCGGTGGCATCATCTCACCGATTTTCGGCGTGGTGCGCGGGCAGACGGGCGTCATCAACACGTCGTAGCGCGTGAAAAATGCTTTGGCGGCACGTTCCTGCGCCAGCATCACGTCGCGCGCCCATGCCATTTCGCCCGCACTGATTTGCCGACCCTGCACAATCATTGCCCACGTTGTCGGCTCAAGCAGGCGGTGCGGCAGTTTTTGTCCGGTTTCGTATTGATATTGGTAGAACAGTTTTGCCGTTTCGCCCATGACGATGATGCGGGCGGCTCGGTTGAGCTGTTCAGGCGGCGCAAAATCGGGCGTGGCTTCTTCCAATTCGTGTCCCGCGTCTTGCATCAGTTTCAAACTATGGGCGAACGCGGCTTCCGTGCCTTCGTCGTTGCCGCCGCCGAACCATGCCTGTTTCCAAAAAGCGATTTTCAGACGACCTGTTTCTTGTTTCAGGCTGCCTGCAAAACCGTTTTCGGACGGCGGCGGGCAGGCATACAGGGCGCGGGCTTGGGTTTGGGCGGCGATGTCCAGCAAAACCGCGCTGTCGCGTACACTGCGGGTCAACACATGGTCGCATACCAAGCCTTGCCACGCTTCCGATGCGTTCGGCGCGTAACTGCTGCGGCCGCGCGTAGGTTTCAGCCCGAACACGCCGCAGTTGTGCGCGGGTAAGCGGATGGAGCCGCCGCCGTCGCTGCCGTGCGCTGCGGGTACGACGCCCGAAGCCACTGCCGCCGCAGCACCTCCGCTGCTGCCGCCTGCGGTGTAATCCAAATGCCACGGATTGCGCGTGATGCCGTAAATTTCGGTTTCGGTAACGGCATATGCGCCCCATTCGGGCGTGGTGGTTTTGCCGAACACGCGCAGCCCCGCATCGAGATAGGCCTGGGTCAAATCGCTGTTTTGCTTGGCAATGTAATGCTGCATCATGCGCGAACCCGACCATGTCGGCGCGCCTTCCCAATCCGCCAGCAGATCTTTGAGCAAAAACGGCACGCCCGCCAGCGGCGTATCGGCATTTTCAGACGACCCCTGCCACGCCTCCGCGCGTTCGCGCAAATCGTGCGCCAACAGATTGAGCTTGGGATTGACTTCGTCCAAGCGGCTTAAAGCAGCCTGCAACACTTCATCGGCACACACTTCTTTTTTGCGGATCAGCTCTGCCAAACCGACGGCATCGTAACAGATGTAGTCTTGAAAATTCATGGGTTTTCCTTTCGGATTGATGAACACACGTTTTTTCGGTCAGGCATGGCTGCCCGCCTTTTCGCCGTTTGTCCGCATAGGCAATTTTTAAGAAACAGTAACACCGGATAAGGCAAAGAACAAGTTTGCCGCTGCTGCAAAAAGGTCGTCTGAAACCGCCTTGACGTTTTCAGACGACCTTTGAAGCAATGTCGCACATGGTTTACGGCAGAATCTCAATTTCCGCATTGTGTTTTACGCTGCGGTAGAGTTCGTCAACTTCTTCGTCCGTGACTGCGATGCAGCCATTGGTCCAGTCTTTTTGCAGGTGTTTTTTGCCGATAAAACCCCAGCCGTTTTTCATGCCGTGGATTTTAATCAGCCCGCCCGGGCTTTTGCCGTGTTGTTCGGCATAAGCTTTGTCAGTTTCGTTCGGATAGGAAACGCCGAGGTTTTTATGGTAGCCGCTATTGGGATTACGCTCATTGATGCGGTATTTTC
>NZ_JBQCVF010000219.1:0-2179 GCF_051962515.1 Neisseria sp. P0009.S007
GGCGGTATTGCCGCAGGCGTGCGCCGTATCGAAGCCATCACCGGCCTGAACGCACTCAAATGGGCGCAAGATCAAGAACGCTTGGTTAAAGACATTATTGCCGAAACCAAAGCCCAAACCGAAAAAGACGTACTGGCGAAAATTCAAGCAGGCGCGGCACACGCCAAAGCATTGGAAAAAGAATTGGCACGCGCCAAAGCCGAACTCGCCGTCCATGCAGGCGCCAAACTCTTGGACGATGCAAAAGACCTGGGCGCAGCCAAACTCGTTGCTGCCCAAATCGAAGCCGACGCAGCCGCCCTGCGCGAAATCGTGACCGACTTGACCGGTAAATCAGAACAAGCCATCGTATTGCTCGCCGCAGTCAACGACGGCAAAGTTTCCCTGTGCGCAGGCGTATCCAAACCGTTGACTGCCAAAGTCAAAGCAGGCGATCTGGTCAAATTTGCAGCCGAACAAGTCGGCGGCAAAGGCGGCGGCAGACCGGATTTGGCACAGGCAGGCGGCAGCGATGCGGAGAAACTGCCCGCGATGATTGAGAGTGTGAAAGACTGGGTCGGCGCGAAGCTGGCTTGATGTGGAAAGGCCGTCTGAAACGTGTTTTCAGACGGCCTTTGCCAACTATCTAGCCGTAGATTGGGTCTCGATCCAACAGATTTTGTGAAATATAAGAATGTTGGAGCATGCTCCAACCTTATATATCCTATAATCATTATATTTTTAACTCAAAGGATTTGAAATGAAATCTCTTTTGAAAAATCTCAATAAGCTAGAACTGATACTTAACGAATTAGAGGCGCAACCAATTAATCTTAAATTTGATCCATTTGACCCTTTGAGTATTGAATCAGCCATTCAGGAATATAATTATGGTCTTGATTCAATAGCAGGAGATGAAATTAATAATCCAATAATTTCTTCGCTATTAGAGGGACTCAAGGAAAATGCACGTAGTGAAATTATTAGGGAAGCAGCCGAAGCACGACTCAAAAAAGGTGAATAAATGGGATTAGATATTTTTGAAGAAATTAATAATGCTATATTGGACTTGCAATCATCGGAACTGCAAACTTTTGAATGGTCATTAAAAAGGTTAAACGAACTATTAAATGATGAAGTTTTAAAAGTTCACAACGATGAGCTAACAGAAAATTTAAACTTAGAAAAACTTCTAGAAGATAGCTCTAACACAGGTGGTAGTTTTGTTGGTAGCTCAAAATTATTGTTACCAACAGATATGAAAGAAAGATTGGGCTATATTATTTTGCTGGTAAATTGGTTATCTAATGATACCAACGAAGTACTTGATTTTTGCCATCACTATTTCTATAGCGGCAATAAAATTATTGCAGGAATTCATAGCTTTAATAGGCAGGTATTAATACCATTTGCTCGAGATTATAAAAATTACATCACAAGGAAAGGGGCTAATATGGAAGTAAAGAACTCATCAATAGTATCTAATAACGTATTTATAGTGCATGGGAGAGATGATTTATTAAAAGTAGAAGTGGCAAGACTTATTGAAAAACTAGGTTTATCCGCAATAATTCTACATGAGCAACCAAACTCAGGAAAAACTATTATTGAAAAAATTGAAGAATATACGAATGTTGGATTTGGAATTGTTCTATATACACCCTGTGATATTGGTGGTCAAAAGTTAAGTAATTTAGATACCGATTTAAAACCAAGAGCCAGACAAAATGTTGTTTTTGAACATGGTTATCTTATAGGGAAACTAGGAAGAAATAAAGTGTGTGCATTGGTTAAAGAAGAGGTTGAATTTCCATCAGATATTAGTGGTGTCGTATACCAGAAAGTAGATGACGCGGGAGGATGGAAGTTAAAATTAGCTATCGAATTGAAACAAGCAGGATATTCCATTGATCTAAATATACTGTGTTAGCAGCAGTAGGTCGGGCATGAATGCCCGACCTACAAATCCAAGTTTTCCAACTAATCGTCAGTTTTAAATCTTTGTAAGGCCGTCTGAAAACCCAAACCCCGTTTTCAGCAAGCCGTAGCCCGCACCCCTGTCAACCGCGTGCGTGGCTAGACCACACACCCTACCACTGCGGGCGACGCAAACCTTAAGATTGAGGTGTAGGGTGTGTGCGGTACGCACGCACGCGGTTTTTGTTGCTACCGAATGATTCCAAACCATGCCGTAATCCAG
>NZ_JBQCVF010000220.1:0-2177 GCF_051962515.1 Neisseria sp. P0009.S007
GTCCCCCAATTTACCGGCAAAAAAATCCGCGTCCACCAACTCAGCCTGCTGCTGGTCCCCATCGTCGGCATCGATAAACGCGGCTACCGCCTCGGACAAGCCGGCGGCTATTATGATGCCACCCTCTCCGCCATGAAATACCGCCTGCAAACCCAAACCCTGGGCGTAGGCTTCGGCTGCCAACTGACCGACACCCTGCCAACCGAACCCCATGATATCCCCCTAAACGGCTTTGTCTCCGAGCTTGGCGTATTGAAATTCAGACGGCCTCGATAGGACAATTATCGGTTTATTAAAATGCTAAAAGGCCGTCTGAAAACCTGGTTTTGGGGTTTCAGACGGCCTTTTATTTTATTGTGGCATTTTTTCAAAACTGAGGACTTGGAAAGTTTCTGTCAGGATTGATAAAACCCCATTTATTCCAGGAGGGAAAATATATGGATTTTTAAGAAAAGTTTCATTTATATGTTTGGTCCAATATTCTGTATGTTGATCTGTTACAAATTTAAAACTTGTATCTTTAATATCATTAAACGTAATCAGCATCACAGCAATAACATCTGTAAAATTAATATTAGAACTATTTAATGGGACGCCAGGTAAAGACTGAAGATTAAACAATCGAGCAAGATCTTTGGTATCAACGCGATGTTTATTAAAACCATCCATTAATTCTGGATAGAAACAGAAGATAAATACACCTGTAACGCGTAGCACGACATATTCCCACCTAGTAGTACCGCTTAGATTTTGACTTAAAGAATGATATATCTCTAAAAATCGGACTAATCGTTCTGTTTCTCTAAGCGATAAATCGTTCCGTTCTATCAAATCACTGATGAGTTTTATGGTTATCTCTTGTCCAATTAAACCTTTTAAATTGCCATCCCGTATCAATTGTTTGAAATATTCCACTGAAACTAAAGCCTGTACCATCTCAAACGGAGCCACAATCTTACCCGGCAAGGCAAAGCTGTACTTCAAAAACTTATCTAAATATTTCTGCGCATCCACCTCTGCGCCGTACCGATGATTAATCGCCGCGCGCAGTTGCTTGGTATTCGTAACCAGCACGACTTTGACGTTTTCAATATCAAAGACATGCTTGATAACTTCCAGCATATCAACCGCATAATCGGGACGGCAACGATCGAGTTCATCGATAAACAGGATAATCGGTTTGTCCGCTGCCAATTCTTTCAGGCAGGCTTTGAGCGTTTCCAGATTTTTTTCTGCTTCGATTTGCTCTTTCAATAGAGCTTCGACGGTTGCATCAATAGTTGCATCAATGGAATGACTGGCAAGTGTGGTGGCAACACCAGCTACAGTTGCCGCAGCATTTTTTGCTTCTTGCCCATCATTTGTAATTTGGCTCACTCCCTCCTCTAAATCTTCCCATTTTTGCTTTAGGACATGACCAACCGCTGCTTTAGCAACGGTTTTCATCGCGAATCCTACTGCTCTTGCGACTTTCCTCGTAATATTTTTGCGTTTTTCAGACGGCTGTCCATCGGTATCTTCAGGCGTACAGGTTTTGATGATTTCAGCAAGCAATGCCAGCAGAGGCTCTCCGCTATGGTCTGAACGGAAGGCGTCGATATAAACAGGCTGGTAATCGGGATGTTGCTGCTGCATGAGCCGAATCAGCTTTTGGCAAAATTCGGTTTTGCCCGTTCCCCAGCCACCATCAATGACCATAGGAGAAAGGTCGATGGGCGATGTCAGCAACTTGATGATGTTTTCGGCTATCGGCTTACGGTTAAATTCGTCGTGTGTAGCAAAAGTTTTTTCTAAAGCTTGAGTTTCCATATTATCCCTTTGTCTGTCATAGGTTTTGTGTAACGTATTTTACTCTGTCATCAGTTTTTATGTTTTTGTTCTTTTAAATTCAAAAAGGCCGTCTGAAACTTTCAGACGGCCTTTATTCAAATTAAACCTTACTTGGCATCTTTAAACCCACGTTTCAGATGCACCATCAGCAATGCGACGGTGGCAGGTGTTACGCCGGAAATGCGGCTGGCTTGGCCGACGGTTTCGGGTTTGTGCTGGTTGAGCTTTTGCTGCACTTCTGCTGACAAACCTTTGACTTTGCTGTAATCGATATCCTCGGGCAGCTTTAAGGTTTCGATGTCGCGGCGGCTGTCGATTTCTTCGTTTTGGCGGTCGATATAGCCTTG
>NZ_JBQCVF010000221.1:0-2168 GCF_051962515.1 Neisseria sp. P0009.S007
ATGAACAAAGTGTGCCACGCGGTATATCAAACGCCATTTACCACCTCTGTTTTGGCCAACTCCTGCCATTTGGCTTCGGGAAACTCATCTTTCAGACGGCCTTTAAGATATTCCAAGGTATCTCCGGCAACGGTTTCATCTTTGCTGTCATGAATATGGTTGAAAATCAGGCTGTGCAAGCTGATGCCGTATTGTTTGAGCGCGGCGAAGCTGAGCAGGGTGTGGTTGATACTGCCGAGACGTCCGCTGGTAACGAGGATGACGGGATAGCCTTGCTGACGGATATAATCAATGGTCAACAGGTTTTCTGTCAGCGGAACCATCAAACCGCCCGCGCCTTCGACCAAGACGATTTCGTATTGTGCCGCCAATTCTTGCGTAGCGGTACGGATTTTGTCCAAGTCCAAAGCCCTGCCGTCCAGACGGGCGGCGAGGTGGGGCGAGGCCGGATAGCTGAAAATTTCGGGCATGGTCAGCCCTTGCTTGTCGGCTTCCTGCATGAGTATGCCCATGATTTTGCGGTGGACGGTGATGTCTTCAGCGATATTTTTGCAACCGGTTTGCACAGGCTTTTGCGTAATCACACTTTTACCCTGCTGCAACAATTGTTTTGCCAACACGCCGGTGGCGACGGTTTTGCCGATGTCCGTATCAATGCCGCTGACGAAGTAAACGCCTTTCATTTGCTGTGTTCCTTCAAGATTTGTACGGTTTTGTCGGCAAGTTCGGTCAAGAGGTCGTCTGGAATAATGTAAGGCGGCATGAGATACACCAGCCTGCCGAAGGGGCGCACCCAAATTCCTTGCGCCACGCAATCCGCTTGAAAACGCGCCATATCCACGCCTTTTTCCAACTCGATCACCCCGATGGCACCCAAAACGCGTACGTCCTTCACGCCGCGAATGTCCCATGCAGCTTTCAGACGGCCTTTTAAGATGCTTTCGATGCGGCGGATATTTGCCTGCCAGTCTTGAGACAAAAGCAGCTTGACCGAGGCGCAGGCAACGGCACACGCCAGCGGGTTCGCCATAAATGTCGGCCCGTGCATAAATACGCCCGCTTCGCCGCGCGAAATCGTTTCGGTGACTTTTTGCGAAGTGATCGCCGCCGCCAACGTCATATAGCCGCCGCTCAAGCCCTTGCCGATACACATAATATCCGGCACGACATTCGCGTGTTCGCAGGCAAACATCTTGCCCGTGCGTCCGAATCCGGTAGCGATTTCATCAAAAATCAACACGATATCAAATTTATCGCACAAATCGCGCAATCCGCGAAGATACTGCGGATGATAGAAATACATGCCGCCCGCGCCCTGCACGACCGGCTCTAAAATAAAGGCGGCGATATCCGCATGATGCGCTTCAAACAAGGCGCGGACAGGCTGCAAATCCGCCTCGTCCCATTCATCATCGAAACGGCTTTTCGGATTATCGACAAAATAACGCTGCGGCAACGCGCTGCCGAAAATATGGTGCATCCCCGTTTCCGGATCGCAGACGGACATCGCGTTCCAAGTATCGCCGTGATAACCGCGCCGCACCGTCGCAATATTCTGCTTCGCGGTCAAACCCCGCGCCTGCTGGTATTGCACCGCCATCTTCAGCGCGACTTCCACCGAAACCGAACCTGAATCCGCATAAAAAATACGGTCCAACCCCTGCGGCAAAATCCCGACCAACAACTTGCCCAGCTCTACCGCAGGCTCATGCGTCAAACCGCCAAACATCACATGCGACATTTGCTTAATCTGCGCCTCAACCGCCTGATTCAAAACAGGATGATTGTAGCCGTGTATCGCACACCACCAAGACGACATCCCATCAATCAGCCGCGTACCGTCCGCCAATTCGATGTGCACGCCCTCCGCACGGCGCACCGGATAAACAGGCAACGGGTCGGTCATGGACGTATAGGGATGGAGCAGGTGGGTGCGGTCGAAATCGAGCAGGGGGGAATGTTCAGACATGTTGAAAACAATGGTTTGATCAGTTTCATTATTATATAACATATTTTCTATTTCAGACGGCACGTCTTCCGTACTGCATCAACGCCAATCCGCCCACCGCTGCCAAACAGCCGGCAACCAAAGAAACATGCAATGCCTCGCCCAAAAACCAAGCGGAACACAAAATACCGAATACCGGCACCAAAGTGATGTACGCCGC
>NZ_JBQCVF010000222.1:0-2160 GCF_051962515.1 Neisseria sp. P0009.S007
TGTTTTCAGACGGCCTTGATATAGATGGATCAGCTTATCAGTCGATTTTGCGGAGAATTTCGCGCAGGGCTTTTTGCCAGTCGGACGGTTTGATACCAAACTCGGTTTCGAGGCGTGAGCAATCCATAATGCTGTATGCCGGACGCGGAGCGGGCAGGGGGTATTGATCAGTGGTGATTGCGTTCAGTTCCGGAATGCGGAAGCTGTCGTCTAATTGGTGGGCCGTCTGAAAGATGGCTTTGGTAAATTCGTACCATGTTGCCGATTTATTGCCGCAGTAATGGAAGATACCGCGTGGGGAAGTCGGCTGTTGCAATAAACTGATGATGGCGTGAGCCAAGTCGCCTGCATAAGTCGGGCAGCCGGTTTGGTCGTGGACAATGGAGAGGGAATCACGTTCTTTGGCAAGGCGTAACATGGTTTTGACGAAATTGCTGCCGTATTCGCTAAACAGCCATGAAGTACGGATGATTGTACTTTCCGGATGTGCGGCTAAAGCCAAAAGCTCGCCTGCGACTTTGGATTGACCGTAAGTGCTGCGCGGATTGGTGTAGTCGGTTTCGCGGTAAGGGCGTTTGCCTTCGCCGTCGAATACATAATCAGTGGAAATATGGATAAAGCGGGCGTGTGCGGCGCGGGCGGCTGCGGCTAAGTTGTGAACAGCGGTTGCGTTGACGGCAAAAGTAGCCTCTGCGTTTTCTTCTGCTTTATCGACGGCAGTGTAAGCTGCGGCATTAACGATGGCATCTGGTTGGAAGTTTTTGATCATGTGATGCACGGCTTCGGTATCGGTAATGTCCAGCGAAGTAGAGTCGGTAGCAATCAGTTCCCAATCTTCGGGCAGGCGGTCGCGCAGACAACGGGCAAGCTGGCCTTTGGCTCCGGTCAATAAAGTACGCATGGTTGAGTATCTCCTCTGATAGCTGTTAAATAGGTGTTCGTATCATTATAGTGTAAATACGACAAATTCACATTATTGGCGTAGAACAAAATGCAGAGGCGGCTGTATTTGGGCAAATTGTCGATATTATCTATTCATAATAATAACCACTTATTAGTATTATGTTTGTTTACTATAACTATAGTTAAAATTCAGCTTTTAACAAGATAGATAAAGGATCTATGCTGTTTGAGAGAGTGTGAATCAATGTTAATGTTTTTATTGTTGCTAGGAGAATGGAATTTAAAAATAGGCCAAACTCCGTCCTTTTATCGGCAAATTCTACCGTTTGATATTTTTGAGTAAATATTTTGCAAAATATTACTAAAATAATAATTGGGCAAGGGCGGATTTGCTCGTTCCGTCAACCCAATATTTTATTAACTTTTGGGAGTAATTATTATGGCATACTGTTACGGGGGGTATTATACTAGACCCCTGGTTAGTTCTTACTGCGCACCCGCGCCTAAGGCTTCCTACTCTTCTTACTACTGCGCTCCTGCAGCAAAATCTTCTGTTTCTATCGGCAGCATCGCTAGCATTGCCAGCGTCGGCGTGTCAGTAGTTAACGCGGTAACCGGTCTGGTTTCTGCTATTGCGGCTTTCTGCCCACCGGCAAAAACTCCTAACTACAAATGTGTTCCGGTTTGCCCACCTTACAACTGCGATCCAATCAAACCGATCCCATGTCCAAAACCACAACCTAAACCTCAGCCTAAGCCTCAACCAAAACCTGAGCCTAAGCCTGAGCCACAGCCAGAACCAAAACCACAACCAAAACCTGAGCCTAAGCCAGAACCAAAACCTGAGCCTAAACCAGAACCTAAGCCAGAGCCAAAACCTGAGCCTAAGCCAGAACCAAAACCTGAGCCTAAGCCAGAACCAAAACCTGAGCCTAAGCCAGAGCCAGACTGCAAAGACTGTGTTGACGACCATAACCAAAACAACTCATACGGTCACGAAGACAAAAACCCAGGTAATGTCATCAGAGCTGAAGACTGCAAAGACGGCAACGTTATCCGCGGTACTGATGCTAAAGATACCATTTATGGTACTGCTTGCGAAGACATCATCTACGGTGGCAACGGCACAGACGTAATCTACGCCGGTGCTGGTAACGACACCATTTACGGCGATGCCGACGGTGACTCTCTGTACGGTGAAGAAGGTAAAGACTACCTGCAAGGTGGTGCCGGTAACGACTACCTGAACGGTGGTTC
>NZ_JBQCVF010000223.1:0-2153 GCF_051962515.1 Neisseria sp. P0009.S007
TTTTCAGACGGCCTGAAGGTTAAACATATTCTTTTTTATCGTTTTCCATCCAAGCCTGATGCGAGCAAATCCACAACAGTACGATACCGCATACGGTCGAGCTTAACATCATACCGGCCATTACCAAGGCGGAACCATTATGCAGCCAAGTCGTTGCCATACCGACCGATGCGCCGACAAGGGATTGGAACACGCCTAAAACCGCATTTGCGCTGCCGCCCTCTGCACTGAAATAGCTCATAAAGCAGGCCTGAGTGTTCGCTCCGACCAAGCCTTGCGTACCGACTGAAAACATCACGCATGGTACCAAAGCCCACAAAGGCGGCAGAGACAGCGACAATACCAAAACTGTCATCAGCAGATTGGCGGCAAATTGGACGATAATGCCCCATTTGAGGATATTTTGCGGATGCGTACCAGTTTTCAAACGCCATGCGGTAACGCGGTTAAACGACATCATGGTAATGATATTGAGCGCAAATATCCAAGCATATTGGTTTGGTGAAACATGATACAGGTGTTGGTACACAAACGACGATTCGGTCAAAAAGGCAAACATCGAACCGAAACTGAAAGCTTGAAAAAACAAATAGCCCATCGCGGCACGCGTTCTCAAAACGCGTTTAAACCTGCCTGCCACCACACCGAACACGTCCATGCTGATTTTGCCTTTTTGATGCGGCTTGGGCAGGAAATACCACATCAAACCCCAAAGCAGCAGCGAATAGCAGGCCAGAAAGCCGAAAATCATGCGCCAGCCACCCAAATTCTGCAAGCCTGCACCAATCATCGGCGCCATCAATGGCACAATCATCAGAATGATGCCGATTAAGGCAAACATCTGCGCGGCTTTGCGTCCGGAATAATAATCGCGCACTATCGCGCCGGAAATCACCACGGTCATCCCCGCACCAAACGCCTGCAAGGCACGCAAGTTCAATAGCTGCTCGACATTATTCACCATCGTCAAACCGACAACGGCGGCAAAGTAAATGCTCAATCCCACCAAGGCGACAGGTTTACGGCCTTTAATATCCGAAATCGAACCGCCGACCACCTGGCCAAATGCCACGCCAAACATAAAAAAGCTCAGGCTTTGCTCGATGCGGTGGATGTCCGAACCCAGCGACTTTGCCATTTCGGGAATTGCAGGCAGATAAGCATCGACAGAAAACGGCATCAGCGCGACCAACATCGCCATCAGCACGGCCATGGTTTTTTCGCCCAAAGGGGCTTGTTGTACAGTCATTCCGATTTTCGCTTTCGTAACAAACTATTCAAAAAACAAAGAAAACAACCGCCTTGTCAGACGGTTGCGTGTTGGATGGAATTATAGCAGATTTCAACCCTATCCAATCACTGCAAAAAAACCTTTGCAAAACTTAAGGCCGTCTGAAACTTTGCTTGGTTGAATCCCCCCGCTGCAAACGTTAAAATGCTTGTTTTTTAAGACAACACATTGTTTCACATCACGGATTCTAAGGAATAATCATGACTACATTTCAAATTGCGCGTGCCGACGGGAAAACGCTCGAAATCCAAGGCAAAATGGCCAACCGCCACGGCTTGATCGCCGGTGCGACCGGTACGGGTAAAACCGTTACCCTGCGCCGTATGGCGGAAGCCTTCAGCAGCGAAGGCGTCCCAGTATTCTTAGTCGATGTCAAAGGCGATTTGTCGGGCATCGCGCAAGCCGGTGCCAACAGCGGCAAAGTGGGCGAACGCATCGCCGAGTTTGATTTGGGCGAACAATGGCTGCAAAGTTTCCCCGTGCGCTTTTGGGATGTTTACGGCGAAACCGGTATTCCCGTACGCGTAACCGTTTCGGAAATGGGTCCTATGCTTTTGGCCCGTCTGATGAATCTGAACGACACGCAAGAAGGCCTGCTCAACCTTGTGTTCAAAGTTGCCGACGACAGAGGCTGGCACATTCTGGACTTGAAAGACCTGCGCAGCATGTTGAAACACGTTTCCGACCATGCTTCGGAATACCGCACGCAATACGGCAACGTTTCCGCCGCCAGTATCGGCGCGATTCAGCGTCAGCTTTTGACGCTGGAGAACGAAGGCGCAGAAAAATTCTTCGGCGAACCTTCCCTCAACCTGCAAGACTGGATGCAAACCGACAACGGCAAAGGCATCATCAACATCCT
>NZ_JBQCVF010000224.1:0-2142 GCF_051962515.1 Neisseria sp. P0009.S007
ACCTTTATCGCCTTTGTCGCCTTTAGGGCCAGCAGGACCGGTATCGCCTTTTTCGCCTTTAGGACCAGTAGCGCCGGAAGCACCAGTAGAACCACCACCGATTACGCTCAGGGTGTATTCGTTAGTGCCGTTTGAAGTCATTTTCAGACCTTCACCAGCGATCAGTTTCAGAGGATTGCCTGCTGAATTTGGGTTGTATTTGAATGTACCTACAGCAGGTGAGCTACCGCTACCATCGTGGCCTTGGAATACAAATGGATTCAGATTTTCGATGCGGTTTGCTACGGCAAACAATTGAGAGCCGTTGATTGCATCGGTAGAAGTTGAAGAGATACGACCTGCGGCAACGTTTTGGATTTGACGTTCGTTACCTGCAGAGCCTACAGACAATACTGCGCCGTTATTTAAACCGCTGGTTGCGCCTGCGAAACCACCGTAAGTGTAGTTGCCAACAGTAGCGCTGTTAGTAGGTGCGAATGCGCTGGTTGTAGAACCGTTACCCAGGGCTACGCTGTTTTCGAGAGTAGATTTAGCTTCTGTACCCAAAGCCAAAGTGTTTTTAGCTGTTGCTTGAGCACCGTTACCCAGAGCAGTTGCATAATCACCACCATTGGCTTGAGCACCACGGCCCAATGCAATCGCTTGTTTAGAAGCAGCGTTACTTTGTACGCCCAAAGCTACTGAATATTTACCAGTTGCTGTAGCAGCAGGACCGAATGCAGCGGCAGAAGTACCGTCAGCTACAGAGCCACGACCGATTGCTACGTCAGAACCTTGTTTCGCTTGAGCGTCGCCACCCAATGCTACCGCGCCATTTGCCAGAGCTTTAGAGCGCTCACCGATGGCTGTAGCTACGATACCGGTTGCTTGAGATTCTGTACCGATTGCCATTGCCGAACCGGCATTATTTACTACGCCGTCGCCATCAGAACCGGTAGAAGTACCATTTGCTGTAGCAGCATAACCTACTGCAACGTCAGCAGTTTTAGAAGCATTTGATTTAGAACCTACTGCAATAGAGTTATTACCAACGGCTTTAGCAGCAGTACCTGCTTTATTACCAAAATTACCATCCATCGCACCGCCAATAGCTACAGAATTTTCACCTGTTGCTTGAGCAGATGCACCACCGGCAAATGAGCCTGCGCCATTCGCTTGAGACAACACGCCGATAGCGGTACTACGTGCAGCAGTTGATTCAGCATAAGCACCGATACCAATTGCATTATCGCCTCTAGAAGCTGTTTTTGTACCGACAGCAATGGAGTTATTGTTAGCCGCAGTAGCAGTTTGACCTACGGCAATAGAGTTAGACTCAGCAGCAGTAGCGTTAGAACCTACAGCAACTGCAGCTTCTTTATTGGCTTGCGCATATGGACCAACCGCAACTGTCAGATTACCTTCTGCTTTTGTATACGAACCGACGCCGACAGCTTGAACACCTGACGCATTTGAGCTAGTACCCATTGCAATCGCGTGATCTTGTTTTGCTACGCTATCTTTACCGACAGCAATCGCATTTGTCCAAGCACCCGAAGCATTTCGTCCAATAGCTATAGAATCTTGATGTGAAGCATTTGCGTGAGTACCCACTGCAACAGCCGCAGCACTTGCATGAGAATTATCACCGATAGCGGTTGCAAATTGCGCTGATGCATTTGCACGGTTACCGTATGCACTTGCGGAGTCTTGAGTAGCAGTTGCACGGTTACCTACTGCAGTCGCACGAATTTGCGTTGCTTGGGCTACGTTACCGATTGCAACAGAAGCTTCACCACTTGCAATAGAGCTCACACCCATTGCAGTTGAAGCACCGCCGGTTGCTTGGTTGTTATTACCTACAGCCAAAGATGCGTTTTTGTCTGCAATGTTATTAGCACCGTAAGCGATAGTGCCATCTTGGCTGCTGGCAGTATTTTGATAACCCACTACAACAGAGTTCACACCAACGTTTCTGTTAGAACCGTTGTAAGTGCCATCAGGAGTGATGTTTACTGCGCTACCTCCCAATCTTACATCGGCCTCTGCTCCGCTAGATGCCATCAAAGCACCTGCTGCAACCACTGCAGCAGCTACGGCTTTACGCTTGTCAGAAGCGGATTTTTTGCCGTGTGCATGGCTGATTTCGGAAACCGCGGTCCA
>NZ_JBQCVF010000225.1:0-2141 GCF_051962515.1 Neisseria sp. P0009.S007
AGATGATGCTCTGTCTTGAAAACGTGCGTTTTGAAATTCTCCGCGACCCCATCGTGCGCGATTTCAGTTTGAACCTGCAACATGGCGAAGTGAAAGCCTTGTTCGGGCCGAGCGGCTGCGGCAAGACGACGGTTTTGCGGTTGATTGCGGGCTTGGAAACGCCGAAATCGGGCTCGATACGCAATACTTTCCGCAAAACGGGTTTTCTGTTTCAGGAAAACCGCCTGCCGGAAAACTTGACCGCGATGCAGAATATCGCTATTTTTATGGACAAACCCGATGAAGGCGAAATCATCGCGCTGGCGGCGAAAGTCGGGCTGACTACGGGCGATTTGAACAAATATCCGACCGAGTTGTCCGGCGGTATGGCGAAACGGGTAGCATTTTTGCGCCTGTTGCTGTGCGGCTGCGACCTTGCCTTGCTGGACGAGCCGTTCGTCGGTTTGGACCGCGATTTGCGCGATATTTTGGTCGCCATGCTGGTGGAAAAAATCGAGCGGCAGGGTATGGCGTGTATGCTGGTAACGCACGACCGCTTCGAAGCCGCGCGCCTGAGCCATGAAATCATGCTGCTTTCCACTAAGGGCATGAACGTGCAAAACGTGATTACCCTGCCTACGCCGCTGTCCGAACGCGATTCGGCTTTTGAAGAAGCCGTGGTGGCAAGAGAGTTTCAGGGGATTCATTATTATGAGTGATAGGAATTTAAATTTCTGACAAACCTTGCGGTTCGTTGCCCTCTCCCTAACCCTCTCCCACGGGGAAAGGGGATCAGGTTTCTCAAAATCAGAGAGCCGTAGAATTGGGAATCAGATGTCAGGTAAACCTGAAAATGTTCAGGCTCGACAGCCCAATTCCCTCTCCCGTGGGAGAGGGCTAGGGAGAGGGTAAGCAAGCCGCAGGCTTGCCTCTTTAGCGAAAGATACGAATCTGTTATCCGAACGCGATTCGGTTTTTGAAAAAGCCGTGGTGCCAAGGGGGCAGGGGATTCATTATGAGGTGCTTTATGTTTTCGACTGTGATTACTGCTGCTGTTTTATATATTGCTACAGCAGTAGATTTGTTGGTAATACTATTAATATTTTTTGCTAGAGCAAATACTAGAAAAGAATATCGAGATATTTATATCGGACAATATTTAGGTTCTGTAATTTTAATATTAGTTAGTTTATTTCTAGCTTTTGTTTTGCATTATGTTCCGGAAAAATGGGTGTTGGGTTTATTAGGTTTAATACCGATTTACTTAGGTATTAAAGTTGCTATTTACGACGATTGTGAGGGCGAAAAAAGAGCTAAAAAAGAATTGGATGAAAAAGGGTTGTCAAAATTAGTCGGTATTGTTGCTTTGGTTACAGTTGCTAGTTGTGGTGCAGATAATATTGGACTTTTTGTTCCTTACTTTGTGACTTTAGATCTTGTCGACTTATTAGTTACTCTTCTTGTATTTTTAATATTGATTTTTGTTTTAGTATATACAGCACAAAGATTGGCTAATATTTCAGGTGTTGGTGAAATTGTAGAGAAGTTTAGTCGTTGGATAATGGCTGTTATTTATATTGGTTTAGGGTTATTTATTATTATTGAAAATAATACAATTCGAACAATAATATCAATAATATGAATGATACGGGCATTTGAGTATCTGACAAACCTTGCGGTTCGTTGCCCTCTCCCTAACCCTCTCCCACGGGGAGAGGGAATCAGGTTTCTGAAAATCAGAGGGCGCTCGACAGCCTAATCCCCTCTCCCCGTGGGAGAGGGCTAGGGAGAGGGCAAGCAAGCCGCAGGCTTGCCTCTTTGGCGAAAAATACAACCCTGTCCGCCCAATAAATCCATATCCGAAAGCATCTTCATGCAGAATCAAGCCAAGCCATGAATAAATTTTTCACCCACCCCATGCGGCCGTTTTTTGTCGGTGCGGCGGTACTTGCCATATTCGGCGCGTTGGTGTTTTTCATCAGCCCCGGTGCCGTCATTTTGCACCGCCAAATCTTCTTAGAACTCATGCTGCCTGCGGCATACGGCGGCTTCCTGACTGCAGCCATGCTCGAATGGACGGGTTATAAAGGCCGTCTGAAACCTGTCGCTACTTTGATGGCGGCATTACTGCTCGCCGCATCTGCCATACTGCCCTTTTCGCC
>NZ_JBQCVF010000226.1:0-2121 GCF_051962515.1 Neisseria sp. P0009.S007
TTCCGCGATGACAAAAGCTATCCTTATTTGATGCTCAGCGGCCATCAATATCCGCAAATGGCGTATTACCGCGGCACGCTGAAGAAACCAAATCAATATTTCGGCCCATATCCTAACAGCAACGCCGTGCGCGACAGCATTCAAGTGTTGCAAAAAGTCTTTATGCTGCGTACCTGCGAAGACAGCGTATTCGAGCACCGCGACCGTCCTTGCCTGCTTTACCAAATCAAACGCTGCACCGCGCCTTGTGTCGGACATATCAGCGAAGAAGATTATCGTGACAGCGTGCGTGAAGCTGCGACTTTCCTCAATGGCAAAACTGATGAATTGACTCGCACCCTGCAACACAAAATGCAGACCGCCGCTGCCAACCTGCAATTTGAAGAAGCTGCCCGCTACCGCGACCAAATCCAAGCACTCGGCATCATGCAGAGCAACCAGTTCATCGACAGTAAAAATCCGAACAATCCCAACGATATCGATTTGCTTGCGCTGGCGGTTTCAGACGGCCTGGTTTGCGTACACTGGGTCAGTATCCGAGGCGGACGGCATGTAGGCGATAAAAGCTTTTTCCCAGACACCAAAAACGATCCCAAGCCAAACGGACAAGATTACGCGGAAGCCTTCGTCGCCCAACATTATTTGGGCAAAAGCAAACCCGACATCATCATCAGCAACTTTCCCGTTCCCGATGCGCTGAAAGAGGCCTTGGAAGGCGAACACGGCAAGCAGATGCAATTTGTCACCAAGACCATAGGCGAACGCAAGGTCTGGCTGAAGATGGCGGAGCAAAACGCACAAATGGCGATTGCCCAACGCCGCCTGCAACAAAGCAGCCAGCAACACCGTATTGATGAACTGGCCAAAATCCTCGGCATGGATTCAGACGGCCTCAACCGCCTTGAATGTTTCGATATCAGCCACACGCAAGGCGAGGCTACTATTGCGTCCTGCGTTGTGTACGATGAGCAAAACATCCAGCCTTCGCAATACCGCCGCTACAACATCACGACCGCCAAACCCGGCGATGACTACGCCGCTATGCGCGAAGTGTTAACACGCCGTTACGGCAAAATGCAGGAAGCCGAAGCCAACGGTGAAAGCGTCAAATGGCCGGATGTTGTGTTGATTGACGGCGGCAAAGGGCAAATCGGCGTAGCCGTATCGGTATGGGAAGAACTCGGGCTGCACATTCCTTTGGTCGGTATTGCCAAAGGCCCCGAGCGCAAAGCCGGTATGGAAGAACTCATACTGCCTTTTACCGGCGAAGTCTTCCGCCTGCCACCCAACAGCCCGGCCTTGCATTTATTGCAAACCGTACGCGATGAATCGCACCGCTTTGCAATTACAGGCCACCGAAAAAAACGCGACAAAGCACGCGTTACTTCATCACTCAGCGAAATCCCCGGTATCGGCAGCAAACGCCGCCAAGCATTGCTTACCCGATTCGGCGGTCTGCGCGGTGTGATTGCAGCCAGCCGCGAGGACTTGGAAAAAGTGGAAGGCATCAGCAAAGCATTGGCGGAAACCATTTACGAGCATCTGCACTGATTGGCTTGAAGAGCAAAAAGGAACAATATGAAACCTGTCATCATTAAAAATATCGAGATCGGCAAAGGCCTGCCTAAAATTGCCGTGCCGCTGGTGGCTGCCAATACGCAGGAATTGGAGCAGGCTTTGCGCGTATTGAAAGAGACGGCTTTTGACATTATTGAATTTCGTGCGGATTTTTTTCAAGAAGCGCTTGATGCCGATTTTATTGCCGAGCAATTAGGCATCGCTCGACAGGCTTTTCCTGACAAGCCCTTGCTGTTTACGTTTAGAAGGGCGCAAGAGGGCGGCAACACGCCTTGTTCGGATGACTATTATTTTAAATTATTGGAAAAAATTGTCTGTTCCAAACAAGCCGATATTATCGACATCGAGCTTTTTGCCGAGAAAAGCGGCGTAAAACAAACCATTGCTTTGGCGCATGAGTATCAAACTGCCGCCTTACTTTGTAATCACGATTTCCAAGCCACGCCGTCTTTGGCAGACATTACAGGCCGTCTGAAAACAATGGCCGAGTGGGGCGCGGATATCTGCAAAATTGCCGTGATGCCGCAATCGTCGCAAGATGTA
>NZ_JBQCVF010000227.1:0-2104 GCF_051962515.1 Neisseria sp. P0009.S007
GTTGTGGATTTGCTCGCATCAGGCTTGGATGGAAAACGATAAAAAAGAATATGTTTAACCTTCAGGCCGTCTGAAAAACGGTTTCAGACGGCCTCGACTTTATATTGAAGAAATTAACCATGAGTACCAGCAAACAACGCCCCATCGGCGTATTCGATTCCGGTGTCGGCGGCTTGACCAACGTCCGCGCCCTGATGGAACGCCTGCCGATGGAAAACATCATCTATTTCGGCGATACCGCACGCGTTCCCTATGGCACCAAATCCCGCGCCACCATCGAAACCTTCGCCATGCAGATTGTCGATTTCCTGCTGGAAAACGATGTCAAAGCACTCGTCATCGCGTGCAACACCATCGCTGCCGTTGCCGGACAAAAAATCCGCCAAAAAGCAGGCAATATGCCCGTATTGGACGTCATTTCCGCCGGTGCGGAAGCTGCTTTGCAAACCACTAAAAACAACCGAATCGGCATTATCGCGACCAACACCACCGTCAACAGCAATGCCTACGCGCGTGCCATCCATTCAAAAAACAACGACACGCTGGTGCGCACACAAGCCGCGCCCCTGCTTGTGCCATTGGTAGAAGAAGGCTGGCTCGATCACGAAGTCACCCGCCTGACCGTGCGCGAATACTTGAAGCCGCTTTTGGCCGACGACATTGATACGCTGGTGTTGGGTTGTACCCACTTCCCACTGCTCAAACCGCTTATCGGCTGCGAAGCACAAAACGTTACCTTGGTCGACTCCGCCATCACCACCGCCGAAGCCACCGCCAAAGCCTTAGCGCAAGCAGGTTTGCTGAATACAGAAAACGACAACCCGGATTACCGCTTCTATGTCAGCGACATCCCACTGCGTTTCCGTACCATCGGCGAACGCTTCTTAGGCAGAAGTATGGAGCAGATTGAAATGGTAACGTTGGGTTGATGGGAAATATTAAAGGCCGTCTGAAATTTCAGACGGCCTTTGCTTTATAGCAAACTCGAAATTTAAGCCACGAAATCCAAACCTATATCCAACGAGCGGCTGCTGTGGGTCAGATAGCCGAGGGCGATGCCGTCCACGCCGGTTTGTGCCACGCGCTTCAGGCGGTCGAAGCCGATGCCACCCGATGCTTCGCAATAGATGGTGTGTGTGTGGACGGTTTGTGTGTGGCAGCGGTTTGCCGCTTCTTTCAAGGTTTCGTCGTCCATGTTGTCCAGCAAAATCCGTTCCGCGCCAGCCGCGATGGCTTCGTCCAGTTGTGCCAACGTGTCCACTTCGATTTCCACGCAAGTCAACGGTCCGACCGCCTGCTTCGCTTGCCGAACGGCTTGGGCGATGCTGCCGCAATAGGCGAGGTGGTTGTCTTTGATGAGTACGGCGTCGTCCAAGCCCATGCGGTGGTTTACGCCGCCGCCTGCCCTTACGGCGTATTTTTGCAGGACGCGAAGCAGTGGGATGGTTTTGCGGCTGCACACGATGTCCACATTGTAACCAGCAACTTCGGCTACTGCATGTGCGGTGGCGGTGGCGATGCCGCTCAAGTGCGTAAGATAGTTGAGCGCAGTACGTTCGACGGCGAGCAGCGCGCGGGCGTTTCCTGCGATGGTGGCAAGTGTCTGACCTACGCAAACGGCTTGCCCATCTTGGATTTCGGCTTGGAAACGGACGGACGGATCCATCGTCTGAAAGGCAAGACGCGCCAAATCCATGCCGGCGATAACGCCGTCTTTGCGGCTGACGAGGAAAAGTTTGGCGGTTTTGTCGGGAGTGATAACGGCGGCGGACGTAACATCGCCTCGCCTGCCTAAATCTTCGCTCAAGGCTTGTTCTACCATGGGGCGCAACAGGGTATCGGGTAGAGGAAGAAGATTGTTTTCAGACGACATGAAGGTTCCTTTGTTGAAAAATATTGATATTTGCCTGATGGGACAAAATTTAATTTGAGGCCGTCTGAAAATCAGTTAGTGGCTACCCAGCGGCAGTCCAATATCAGAAATCAGCTGATCGGGTAGGACGTCGTCGCGGAATCGGTAAAGCTGTGCAGGACGGCCTTTACTGCCTGATACGCCGGTATCCGACGGCTCGATGAGGTTTTGCTGCTGAATCTGGCGGCGGAA
>NZ_JBQCVF010000228.1:0-2102 GCF_051962515.1 Neisseria sp. P0009.S007
GCTGTTGCCGTTGTGATTCCTACCAACGAAGAATTGATGATTGCACACGATACTGCCCGTCTGAGCGGCCTGTAATCCGTCATCATTGAAAACCTGTCCGCAAGGGCAGGTTTTTTGTTGTGTATAGATGAAGAAAATTTTTAGAATATATTGAGAAAAGCCGGTAAACATTACGTTTGCCGGCTTTTCCGTTTGATCCACTCGCAGTTTCTGCGAATTCTCTTTTAAGTATTTTTCATAGGGTTGCATGAATGCTATTTCTTACCGTTCTTAATACCCTCACTCAACACCTGTTGAAAACGCTCGTAATCACAAAAGCCCTTTTCATCTTTTTCACAGCCTTTGAGCGTTAAAGCTGTTTGGTTTGGTGGTGTCGCTAAACTTAATGGCGTGGTGTTAATCAGCTGTTCGGTAGATTGATACACATAATCCAACTTAAATTTGAGCTTACCACTTGGTTTGTGCTTCCATACTTCAAATAGCAGCTTGCCACCGATTGGGATATTTTCCAATGAACCATCTAATTCATAAGGCTCAACACCTAATGCAGCCAGCAGAGCGACGATATTAGAATCGTGTCCAACCAATAAGTTAATTTTATTTTCGCTATTTAGCTGCTGCTGAATAAATGCCAATAACGGATATGATGCATTTTGTGCTAACGCTTCATTGTTTTTAAATAAAGTGCGGTAATATTCGTTTTTAATTTCGTTAATTGCGCGCCATTTTTCTTGGCTATCCACACGACCGTTTGCAATTTCAGAATCAGGCTTACCCACATAATGTGCGAGCAATAATGCACTGACAATTTTCTTCCCGGTGCTGATAGAACCCGTAATCTTGACCGACTTGCCATCTTTGATACTGTATTCACCGACTTTTCCACCTAAATCACATTCGCCTTTTTGCAAGCAGTTTGGTGAATTTTTATAATCGATGATTTCACTCAATAGCGCATAATTTGGCGCTAATTTTTGCTGTAAAGCGGTTAAATCAACGTTATTTTTTGCAGATTCAATCAAAGCTTGGCTTGGATTGTGCGCCTGCGTGTTAAAAATTGGATCTTTTTCTGAACCAATTTCACCGTGATGTTGCAGTTGAACATTACAGCCTGCAAAAGCTCCCGCCACAATGGCCTGACCTGTTGCAATGGTGCGTTGCACTCCATTCGCATAAGCGAAAATACCTTCACCCGATGCACAACGATCTGTCGTTAATAATCCTTTATCCGCAAGCCATTGTCCTAAATATTGGCCGAAATAGGTTTCTAGCACTGTCCCTTTTGCCGTGAGATAACCAGATGGCACATCCCATTTTGCCCACGCATACGGGGAATATTTCGCCATTTCTTGCGGATCTTTTTCCACTGGTGAACGCAATCCGTGTCGGCTGAAAATCAATACTTTCTCTAATTCATAATCAGAACTTGAGGAAGTTTGACCATTTTCTGTTGCAAACGCACTACTTGCTAAAGCTGAGCCAAGCAAAAGTGCGGTGAATTTTAGGGTTATTTTTTTCATATTCGATACCTAATCATTTAATGTTGAAATTGAGCTATAAAAATTCAAGGCATATTTGGTGCCGTAAACTAACACCATAAATACTGCAACAATATTGACTACCGCTTAATCAGTGCAATATTAAGATACTGATAGATAGGTTTAGAACTTATAACTGATGGTAAACAGCAAAGTCCTGCCTCGTGCGTAGTTGTTCAAAACGGAGCGTGTCGTACCGCCATATTTGCCATTGCATAAACCGTTGGCATCGCATTCGACTTCCTCATCATCTAAACCGCCTTTTCTTTCAAATACGCTGAAATAGCGCTGGGTTGCGGCATCATTTGCGGCATCCAAAGGATCGACATAGCGTTTATTGAACGCATTTTGAATGTCAAAACGAAGGATAAGGTTTTTCTTCGGTTCATAATTGGCATAGAAATCAAAAATCATCGGCTGTCTGTTGATGCTTTCTGTTTTTTTGATCACCCTTCTGCCCATTTGATGTGAAGAGTAGGTATTGGCGCCGGTTGTCCCGTCAACAAATTCCTCCTCAGTCGTCGCCCGTGTACTTTTGCCGTAATAGCGCATAATGCCGCCGAT
>NZ_JBQCVF010000229.1:0-2100 GCF_051962515.1 Neisseria sp. P0009.S007
GTTGTGGATTTGCTCGCATCAGGCTTGGATGGAAAACGATAAAAAAGAATATGTTTAACCTTCAGGCCGTCTGAAAACGGTTTCAGACGGCCTCAACTCTATATTGAAGAAATTAACCATGAGTACCAGCAAACAACGCCCCATCGGCGTATTCGATTCCGGCGTCGGCGGCTTGACCAACGTCCGCGCCCTGATGGAACGCCTGCCGATGGAAAACATCATCTATTTCGGCGACACCGCACGCGTTCCCTACGGCACCAAATCCCGTGCCACCATCGAGACCTTCGCCATGCAGATTGTCGATTTCCTGCTGGAAAACGATGTCAAAGCACTCGTTATCGCGTGCAACACCATCGCCGCCGTTGCCGGACAGAAAATCCGCCAAAAAGCAGGCAATATGCCCGTATTGGACGTCATCTCCGCCGGTGCGGAAGCCGCTTTGCAAACCACCAAAAACAACCGAATCGGCATTATCGCGACCAATACCACCGTCAACAGCAATGCCTACGCGCGCGCTATCCATTCGAAAAACAACGACACGCTGGTGCGCACACAAGCCGCGCCCCTGCTTGTGCCATTGGTAGAAGAGGGCTGGCTCGATCACGAAGTCACCCGCCTGACCGTGCGCGAATACTTGAAGCCGCTCTTGGCCGACGACATCGACACGCTGGTGTTGGGTTGCACCCACTTCCCACTGCTCAAACCGCTTATCGGCCGTGAAGCGCAAAATGTCACCTTGGTCGATTCCGCCATCACCACCGCTGAAGCCACCGCCAAAGCCTTGGCGCAAGCAGGTTTGCTGAATACAGAAAACGACAACCCGGATTACCGCTTCTACGTCAGCGACATCCCACTGCGCTTCCGCACCATCGGCGAACGCTTCTTGGGTAGAAGTATGGAGCAGATTGAGATGGTAACGTTGGGTTGATAGGTGATATTAAAGGCCGTCTGAAATTTCAGACGGCCTTTGTTTTATAGCAAACTCGAAATTTAAGCCACGAAATCCAAGCCTATATCCAACGAGCGGCTGCTGTGGGTCAGATAGCCGAGGGCGATGCCGTCCACGCCGGTTTGTGCCACGCGTTTCAGGCGGTCGAAGCCGATGCCGCCCGATGCTTCGCAATAGACGGTGTGTGGGTGGGCGGTTTGCGTGTGGCAGCAGTTTGCCGCTTCTTTCAAGGTTTCGTCGTCCATGTTGTCCAGCAAAATCCGTTTCGCGCCCGCCGCGATGGCTTCGTCCAGTTGTGCCAGCGTGTCCACTTCGATTTCCACGCAGGTCAACGGTCCGACCGCCTGCTTTGCCTGCCGTACGGCTTGGGCGATGCTGCCGCAATAGGCGAGGTGGTTGTCTTTGATGAGCACGGCATCGTCTAAGCCCATGCGGTGGTTCACGCCACCACCTGCTCTGACGGCGTATTTTTGCAGGACGCGAAGCAGTGGGATGGTTTTGCGGCTGCACACGATGTCTGTGCCGTATTCGGCGACTTCGGCTACTGCGCGAGCGGTGGCGGTAGCGATGCCGCTCAAGTGCGTAAGATAGTTGAGCGCGGTGCGTTCGGCAGCGAGCAGCGCGCGGGCGTTGCCTTCGACGGCGGCAAGCATCTGACCTGCGCGGACAGCTTGCCCGTCTTGGATTTCTGCTTGGAAGCGGACGGACGGATCCATCGTCTGAAAGGCAAGGCGCGCCAAATCCATGCCTGCTATTACGCCGTCCTCACGACTGATCAGGAAAAGTTTGGCGGTTTTGTCGGGAGCGATGACGGCTGCGGACGTAATATCGCCTCGCCTGCCTAAATCTTCGCTCAAGGCTTGTTCTACCATGGGGCGCAACAGGGTATCGGGTAGAGGTAGAAGATTATTCTCAGACGACATGAAGGTTCCTTTGTTGAAAAATTGATATTGCCCAATGGGGCAAAATTTAATTTGAGGCCGTCTGAAAATCAGTTAGCGGCTGCCCAGCGGTAGTCCGATATCAGAAATCAGCTGATCGGGCAGAACGTCATCTCGGAAGCGGTAAAGCTGCGCAGGACGGCCTTTACTGCCTGATACGCCGGTATCCGACGGCTCGATGAGGTTTTGCTGCTGAATCTGGCGGCGGAA
>NZ_JBQCVF010000230.1:0-2094 GCF_051962515.1 Neisseria sp. P0009.S007
CAAGAAAACGATGCGCTCTTTCAAAAGGCGTGAGTAGATGTCGAATGCGCGCTCGCCGCGACCGCTTTGTTCGATAACGGTAGGGACAAGGTAGTTATTGAAATCGAAGGACATTTTTGTCTCCTGTTAATGATGGAAAAGCACCAAAGCCATTTAAAGCGCTTCGGTGCTTTTGATTGTCTGTTTCAGACGGCCTTAGAGCAATTAAGCTTGTGCGCCCATTACTTCGTCAAAAGAAAGCGCTTTTTCAGTTACTTTGGCTTTGCTCAGAACGAAATCAACAACGTTGCTTTCTACGGCCAAAGAAGTCGGGCCTTGCAGGCGGGAAGGCTCTGCGTAGTACCAGTCGATAACTTCTTGAGGATCTTCGTAGCTTTCAGCGAAGTTGGCAACAACGGCTTTGATTTGGTCTTCAGTTGGCTCAAGTTTGTTTTCTTCAACCAATTTAGCCAAAATCAGACCCAAAGCAACGCGGCGTTCTGCTTGTTCTTTGAACATATCCAAAGGCAGATCCAAGTTGGCAGCGTCAGCCATACCTTGGTTAACGAAGTTTTGTTTCATTTCGTTTGCCAAGCGGGCCGCTTCTTCGTTGACCAAAGCAACAGGAACTTGCAAGTCAGTCGCTTTGAGCAGGGCGTTCATGACAGATTCTTTGGTTTGTTCACCAATGCGGCGTTCAACTTCGCGGCCGACGTTTTTCTTCACTTCTTCACGCATTTTGGCAACGTCGCCGTCTTCAATGCCCAGAGTTTTGGCAAAGTCAGCGTTAACTTCAGGCAAAGTAGCTTCTGAAACGTTGTTCAGAGTGATGGTGAACACGGCAGATTTACCGGCAACATCTTTACCGTGGTAGTCTTCAGGGAAGTTTACGGTAACGTCTTTGCTTTCACCGGCTTTCATGCCGACAACACCGGCTTCGAATTCAGGCAACATTTGACCTGCGCCCAATACGAAAGCGTAGTTTTTAGACGCGCCGCCGGCGAAAGGTTCGCCGTCGATTTTGCCTTCGAAGTCGATGATGACGCGGTCGCCGTTTTGGGCTTCGCGGTCAACATGGTTGAAACGGGTACGTTGTTTGCGCAGGATTTCTACGGTTTGGTCAACTTCGGCATCGCCAACGGTTGCAGTTACTTTTTCTACTTCTTGGGCAGACAGGTCGCCGATGGTTACTTCGGGGAAGACTTCAAAAATAGCGGCAACTTTGAAAGACTCTTGATCGTCTTGTTCTTCAACGGCTTCAAAGCGTGGGTAACCGGCAACTTTCAATTCTTGAGCAACGGCAACATCGTAGAATTCGCGTTGTACCAATTCGTTGATAACGTCGTTTTGTGCGCTTGCGCCGTACATTTGGGCAATCATTTTGAACGGTGCTTTACCCGGACGGAAGCCGTCAATTTTTGCGCGGCGTTGGGTTTGTTTCAGTTTTTTCTCAGTTTCTGCGTTGATTTTGGACCAAGGCAGAGACAATACTACTTTGCGTTCCAGATTTTCTAAAGTTTCAACAGTTACGCTCATCGTAAGCCCTTAAATTTGTTGTGTTTAAACGGTTATCCTTCTGCTCAGAATTCCGAAGAACTTCGGAAGCGTGCATAAGGTCAAAATTTAGCTGCTTAGTATAACACAATGTTTCACGAATAACATAAAAAGGCCGTCTGAAAAGTGGGAAATTCTTTTCAGACGGCCTTTGAGTTTCGATATTGTTGTTTTTTACAGCTGGTCTTTTTGTGCCAGAATCCGTCGGCTACCGTTGATGTCTGCCGGAGAGAGAACACCGGCATTTTCAAGCGCATCTACTAAATTGGCGGCGCGGTTGTAGCCGATGCGTAATTGGCGTTGCAGTGCGGAAATGGAAGTTTTCCGGCTTTCCAATACGAAGGCAACGGCTTGATCGAATAACTCATCGCTGTTTGCATTCGGATTAACAATATTGGTGGTTTCGATGGCGGCTTCGCCACTGAGCAGGCCTTCCACATAATTGGTCGGAGCCTGTTCTTTGACGAAATTGACGACCTGATGCACTTCATCATCGGAAACAAACGCACCTTGCAGGCGTGTCGGTTCTGCGCTGCCCGGTTGCAGGAATAATGAGTCGCC
>NZ_JBQCVF010000231.1:0-1682 GCF_051962515.1 Neisseria sp. P0009.S007
AAAGGCGACAAAGGTGACACTGGTGCAGCCGGCGCTAAAGGCGACAAAGGTGACACTGGCGCAGCCGGCGCTAAAGGCGACAAAGGCGATAAAGGTGACACTGGCGTAGCTGGCGCTAAAGGCGACAAAGGTGACACTGGCGCAGCCGGCGCTAAAGGCGACAAAGGCGATAAAGGTGACACTGGTGAAAAAGGTGACACTGGTGAAAAAGGTGGCAGCATCACAGGTGAAGTTGTAGATAATGGTGACGGTACCCATACAATCACTATTACTGATCTTGAGACCGGTACAGTCACTACTACCATCGTTAAAGACGGTAAAGACGGTGTAGATGGTAAGAATGCTAAAGCCGACGTTAAAGACAACGGCGATGGTACTCACACTGTAACCATCACTGATGGCGAAGGTAATACCACTACTACTATCGTTAAAGACGGTAAGAACGCTGAAGCCGACGTTAAAGACAACGGCAACGGTACTCACACTGTAACCATCAAAGACGGTAACGGTAATACCACTACTACCATCCTTAAAGACGGTGCTACTGGCGAAAAAGGTGACACTGGTGCAACCGGCGCTAAAGGCGACAAAGGTGACACTGGTGCAGCCGGCGCTAAAGGCGACAAAGGTGACAAAGGTGACACTGGTGCAGCCGGCGCTAAAGGCGACAAAGGCGACAAAGGCGACACTGGTGCAGCCGGTGCTAAAGGCGACAAAGGCGACAAAGGTGACACTGGTGCAGCCGGCGCTAAAGGCGACAAAGGTGATACTGGTGCAGCTGGCGCTAAAGGCGACAAAGGCGATAAAGGTGACACTGGCGCAGCCGGTGCTAAAGGCGACAAAGGTGATACTGGTGCAGCCGGCGCTAAAGGCGACAAAGGTGATAAAGGTGACACTGGTGCAGCCGGCGCTAAAGGCGACAAAGGTGACACTGGCGCAGCCGGCGCTAAAGGCGACAAAGGCGACAGCATCACAGGTGAAGTTGTAGATAATGGTGACGGTACCCATACCATCACTATTACTAATCTAGGTGATGGCTCAGTCACTACTACCATCGTTAAAGACGGTAAAAACGGTAAAGATGGTAAAGACGGTGCTACTGGCGCAGCCGGCGCTAAAGGCGACAAAGGTGACACTGGCGCAGCCGGCGCTAAAGGCGACAAAGGTGACACTGGTGCAGCCGGCGCTAAAGGCGACAAAGGCGATAAAGGTGACACTGGTGAAAAAGGTGGCAGCATCACAGGTGAAGTTGTAGATAATGGTGACGGTACCCATACAATCACTATTACTGATCTTGAGACCGGTTCAGTCACTACTACCATCGTTAAAGACGGTAAAGACGGTGTAGATGGTAAGAATGCTAAAGCCGACGTTAAAGACAACGGCGATGGTACTCACACTGTAACTATCACTGATGGCGAAGGTAATACCACTACTACTATCATTAAAGACGGTAAGAACGCTGAAGCCGATGTTAAAGACAACGGCAACGGTACTCACACTGTAACCATCAAAGACGGTAACGGTAACACCACTACTACCATCATTAAAGACGGTGCAACTGGTGCCAAAGGCGATACCGGCGCAACTGGTGCAACCGGTGCTGACGGTAAGAACGCTGAAGCCGATGTTAAAGACAACGGCAACGGTACTCACACTGTAACCATCAAAGACGGTAACGG
>NZ_JBQCVF010000231.1:1782-2086 GCF_051962515.1 Neisseria sp. P0009.S007
CCAAAGGCGATACCGGCGCAACTGGTGCAACCGGTGCTGACGGTAAGAACGCTGAAGCCGATGTTAAAGACAACGGCGACGGTACTCATACTGTAACCATCAAAGACGGTAACGGTAACACCACTACTACCATCGTTAAAGACGGTGCAACTGGTGCTAAAGGTGACACTGGTGCCGACGGTAAGAACGCTGAAGCCGACGTTAAAGACAACGGCAACGGTACTCACACTGTAACCATCAAAGACGGTAACGGTAACACCACTACTACCATCGTTAAAGACGGTGCAACTGGTGCGAAAGGTGA
>NZ_JBQCVF010000232.1:0-2066 GCF_051962515.1 Neisseria sp. P0009.S007
GCAAAAAGCCCTGCGCGAAATTCTCCGCAAAATCGACTGATAAGCTGATCCATCTATATCAAGGCCGTCTGAAAACACATTTTCAGACGGCCTTTTTGTTTCTTTTATATATATCAAAAGCTTTATCTATCCAGTCTGTCATTTGAAAAGTGCTACAATAGCCGTTTATTTTATTTTTCAGACGGCCTGACAATATGTGCAACCATCATCCCAAACATTCACACGATAATGACACCATCCGCATCCGCGGCGCGCGCACGCATAATTTGAAAAATGTCGATTTGGACATTCCGCGCCACAAGCTCGTGGTGGTAACAGGATTGTCAGGCAGCGGCAAATCGTCGCTGGCGTTTGATACTTTGTATGCAGAAGGCCAACGCCGTTATGTTGAAAGCCTTTCTGCCTATGCGCGCCAGTTTTTGCAGATGATGGACAAGCCCGATGTCGACTTAATTGAAGGCTTATCGCCCGCGATTTCCATCGAGCAGAAATCCACCAGCCACAACCCGCGTTCCACCGTCGGCACGGTAACGGAAATCCACGATTACCTGCGCCTTTTATTCGCCCGTGTCGGTACGCCGCATTGCCCCGAACACAAGCTACCGCTGTCGAGCCAAACCGTATCGCAGATGGTCGATGCCGTATTGAAACTGCCGGAAGACACGCGCGTGATGATTCTTGCGCCGGCAGTACGCGAGCGTAAGGGCGAGTTTGTCGATTTCTTTGCCGACTTGCAGGCGCAGGGCTTTGCGCGTGTACGCGTGGACGGCGAAGTCTATCAGTTGGACGAAGTACCGAAGCTGGAAAAAAACATCAAGCACAACATCGACGTCGTCATCGACCGCGTGAAAGTAAAAGCCGACATTAAACAACGACTGGCGGAAAGTTTTGAAACCGCGCTACGCCACGGCAACGAGCGCGCGTTGGCAATGGAAATGGACAGCGGCGAAGAGCATTGGTTTTCCGCACGTTTCGCCTGCCCCGTATGTTCATACAGCCTGCCCGAGTTAGAGCCGCGCCTGTTTTCCTTCAACAACCCTATGGGTTCCTGCCCGACTTGCGACGGCTTGGGCAACACCAATTTCTTCGACCCCGAAAAAGTGGTCGCCCATCCCGAATTATCCTTAGCCGCAGGCGCGATTGACGGCTGGGATAAGCGCAACCAATTCTATTTCCAAATGATTCAATCGCTTGCACATCATTATAAATTTGATGTCAGCACCGCTTGGGAAACCCTACCGGAAAAAGTCAGAAAAATTGTCTTGCACGGCTCGGGCAAAGAAGTCATTGATTTTACTTACCTGTCCGAACGCGGCACCACCTTCAACCGCAGCCATGCCTTCGAAGGTATCATCCCCAATCTCGAACGCCGCTACCGCGAAACTGACAGCGAAACCGTGCGCGAAAAACTGCGTGAATACCAAAACCACCGCGCCTGCCCGAGCTGCGGCGGCGCACGTTTGCGCAAAGAAGCGCGCTACGTTTACGTCGGTGGCGAACCGTTGCACGAAGTCTCCGCCTGGCCGCTGACTAAAACCCACCAATTCTTTGAAACGCTGGATTTGGACGGCAACAAAAAACAAATCGCCGAAAAAATCCTCAAAGAAATCACCGAGCGGCTCGGCTTTCTGATTAATGTCGGGCTGGATTACCTGAATTTAAGCCGCTCCGCCGAAACCCTCTCTGGCGGCGAAGCCCAGCGCATCCGCCTCGCCAGCCAAATCGGCAGCGGCCTGACCGGCGTGATGTACGTTTTGGACGAACCCTCCATCGGTTTGCACCAGCGCGACAACGACCGCCTGCTCGCCACCCTCAAACGCCTGCGCGATTTGGGCAACAGCGTGATTGTGGTCGAACACGACGAAGACGCCATCCGCGAAGCCGATTTCGTCGTCGATATGGGCCCCGGCGCAGGTGAACACGGCGGCAACGTACTGATTGCCGACACCCCCGAAAACGTTGCAAAATGCGAAAAATCCGTTACCGGGCAATACCTCAGCGGCAAAAAAACCATTGCCGTGCCGTCTGAACGCACGCCCGTCAATCCCGAGCGGATGCTTGTCCTC
>NZ_JBQCVF010000233.1:0-2064 GCF_051962515.1 Neisseria sp. P0009.S007
GCGCATACGCTAACCCATTGTTTGAATGTTGAAGTCATTATTATGTCCGTTTGATGAAGCAAAAGGCGTTATTGTACACCTATCTGCATTTTTCAGACGGCCTTAATGAAGAATTTGCAAGCTGTTTGTGTAAGGAGTAAAGTATTTGGCAACCATATTTGATTTGTGTGAATGAAAGGAAATACAAATGCAAACTGTTACCCTCAACATCGATGGCATGACCTGTGGCGGCTGCGTGAAAAGCGTAACCCGTCTTTTGGAAGGCGTAGAAGGCGTGGAAAAAGCAGAAGTCAGCTTGGAAAACAAAAATGCAGTGATTACTTTTGATGAAAGCAAGACAGATACCGATGCGCTGATTGATGCCGTAGAAGATGGCGGCTACGATGTGGCTTTGTAACCGATAAGCGTATTTTGAAAAGGCCGTCTGAAACGCTTCAGACGGCCTCTGTCTCTTGATAACTTACTTTTTGCCATTATTTGGATTACACCGCCACACGGGTAAACAAAAGTTTTCGCGCATATCTGAAGCAAAGCGGCGGCAAGTGGCTGCCGTATTACGACGAGGCCTGTACCAAACCGTTAGCGGCCGACTAAGGCTACCTGAAACTTTTCAGGTAGCCTGTTTCTATTCTGCCCAAGCCGCCTAACGCTCCTCCAGCCCGGCCAAAATCGCACAATCCGGGCAGTCGTCTCCCGCGCAGGCATCGTGCCAACGTTGCAGCTCGGCCACCATGCCCTGCAAGCGTTCGATTTTGGCTTCCAGCTCGGCGATGTGCCGCGCGGTGAGCGTTTTCACTTCGCGGCTGGTACGCTGCGGGTTGTGTTGCAGGCTCAAAAGCTGCCCGATCTGCGGCAGCGAAAAGCCCACTTCCCGCGCATGGCGGATAAAGCGCAGCCGGACAAGGTCGGCCTGTCCGTAGCGGCGGTAGCCCGCTTCGCTGCGCGCGGCCGGAGCGATTAGGCCGTGCTTTTCGTAGTCGCGGATTTGTTTGGCGGAAAGGCCGCTCTCGGCCGCAGCCTGGCTGATGTTCATCATGATGCTTGACCTTTACTTCGGGTAAAGCTTTATAGTGGCGGCACTTAGCGGGAAAGCAAGAGCAGACCCATCATTTCAGGTTACCTGAAAGCTTTGGCTGCAACGGGCTTTAAAACCTCAGCCTCATTCCAACAGAAAGGAAACCCTATGCAAACCATCACATTAAACATCGAAGGCATGACTTGCGGCGGCTGCGTGAAAAGCGTTACCAGCATCCTCGAAGGCGTAAACGGCGTGGACAAGGCCGAAGTGAGCCTGGAAAACAAGAATGCCGTCGTGGAATTCGACCCCGCCCAAACCAACCCCGCCGCGCTGATAGAAGCGGTGGAAGACGGCGGCTTTGATGCGGCTTTGTAAATCGAATCGCAACAAATCGACTGCAACACCCCAAAGGCTACCTGAAAACCCTGCTCCGCTTTTTTCAGGTAGCCCAATCACATTCAGAAGGAAGAAACCATGCAACAAAAAGTCCGTTTCCAAATCGAAGGCATGACCTGTCAGGCCTGCGCTTCTCGTATTGAAAAAGTGTTGAACAAAAAAGATTTTGTCGAATCGGCAGGGGTAAACTTTGCCAGCGAGGAGGCGCAGGTTACGTTTGACGACAGCAAAACTTCCGCTGCCGACATCGCCAAAATCATTGAGAAAACCGGTTACGGCGCAAAGGAAAAAACGGAAGATACATTGCCGCAACCTGAAGCAGAACACCATATCGGCTGGAGGCTGTGGCTTTTGCTGGCCATTAATATTCCGTTTTTAATCGGCATGGTAGGCATGATGATCGGGCGGCACGATTGGATGATTCCGCCTGTATGGCAATTTGTACTGGCAAGCATAGTGCAACTTTGGCTGGCCATCCCGTTTTACAAAAGCGCGTGGGCGAGCATTAAGGGCGGACTGGCGAATATGGACGTGTTGGTTACCATCGGTACGGTGTCGATTTACCTGTATTCCGTCTATATGCTGTTTTTCAGCCCGCACGCGGCGCACGGCATGGCACACGTGTATTTTGAAGTAGGCGTGATGGTGAT
>NZ_JBQCVF010000234.1:0-2040 GCF_051962515.1 Neisseria sp. P0009.S007
GCCATTCCCGCCAAAGTCAAAGCCTTGATTCAAGAATGCGGTATCGACATGCTCGTTACCATCAACGGCCAATATATTTCCTTTCGCGGCGAACCTCTGCAAAGCTACCCCTTGGACATTGCCGACATCGAAACCGCCATCAACCTGCTTGAACAACACAAAATAGACTACGCCTTTGTCAACAACCAAGAAATTGCCGTTTCCTCCCATTCGCCACGCGTTGTCGAAGGCTTATCGCATATCCTGCCCAACTTCCTGACTGACAAAGAATATTTCCGCAAACAACCTGTTTATCAAATGTTGGTCTTTGTGGATAAGGAAGAAGAAAAAATCCTGCAACCGCTAACCCAGCAACACGGCTTCAAATCCGTCCGCTGGCATGAATATGCTGTGGACCTGCTGCGCAAAGAAGGTTCAAAAGCACGGGGCATCGCCCACGCAGTGGAAAAACTGGGGATTGATATGAACAAAGTGATGGCATTCGGCGACAGCTTCAACGACTTGGAAATGCTGTCAACCGTCGGCTTTGGTGTTGCCATGGGCAATGGCGAAGACGCTGCCAAATCTGCCGCACAATTCGTCTGCCCAAGTGTTGATGAAGACGGCGTCTTGCTCGGCTTGCAAGAATTGGGCGTAATTTAAAACATCAAATCAAAAGGCCGTCTGAACATTTTTTCAGACGGCCTTGTTCTATCAATAAACTTCCTGCCTACTTCGGCAATACCAAAAAGCTAATCAGCAATTCTTTAAATACGAACCCAAACACACCCAAGCCCAAAACCAAGAAGAGCATGGCAATGCCGAATTTGCCGGCTTTGGATTCTTTACCCAAGTTCCAAACGATAAAGCCCAAAAAGATAATCAGGCCACTCAGTAGGATTTTCATTGCCCATGAGGCGAATTCTGCTTCAGACATTATTTTTTTCCTTTTATTCTTAAGATGTGTGTTTAATTGCTTTCAGACGGCCTATTAAAATTTAAGGCCGTCTGAAATTTGTTTTTAGATTATTTGTTCAATGCTTGTTGCAAATCATCAATCAAATCGTCGATGTGTTCCAAACCGACAGAGAGGCGGATCAAGCCCGGGCGGATATTCGCGGCGAGTTTTTCTTCAGGCTGCATCCGGCCGTGCGTGGTTGTCCACGGATGGGTGATGGTCGAGCGCACATCGCCGAGGTTGGCAGTACGGGAAAAGAGCTCTACGCCGTCCACGATTTTCCATGCCGTTTCTTGGTCTGCGACTTCAAAACCTACCACAATACCGCCGCCATTTTGCTGTTTGCGGATCAGTTCGGCTTGCGGATGGTCGGGCAAACCGGTGTAGTACACAGCTTGGACTTGCAGCTGCTCTTTCAACCATTGTGCAATTTTCAGCGCATTGTCGTATTGTTTTTCCATACGCAGCGACAAGGTTTCCACGCCGCTCAACAGCTGCCATGCGTTAAACGGAGACATCGCCAAACCGCAAGAGTTGCAATACATGGCTACTTGCGTCATCAATTCATCCGAACCGGTCAACACGCCACCCATCACGCGGCCGTGGCCATCAATGGCTTTGGTTGCGGAAGACACGGAAATATCCGCACCGTGTTTCAAAGGTTGCGAACCGGCTGGCGACAAGAGACTGTTGTCCACCACCAAAAGCGCGCCGATGCGGTGTGCCAGTTCAGCTAAAGCTTCCAAATCGGCAACTTCGCCCAAAGGGTTGGACGGCGTTTCCAAGAAAAACAGTTTGGTATTGGGCTTGATGGCAGCTTTCCATTCATCCACATCAACCGGCGATACATGGCTGACTTCGATGCCGAACTTGGTAACGATGTTATTGATGAAACCGACAGTTGTACCAAACAGGCTGCGGCTGGAAATAACATGATCACCGGCTTGCAAGAAGGTAAAAAACGCTGCCTGAATCGCGGACATACCGGTCGAAGTGGCTACCGCGCGCTCTGCGCCTTCCAATGCGGCAATGCGTTTTTCAAAAGCGGCAGTAGTCGGATTGGCTGTACGGGTATAGGTAAAGCCTTTAATTTTTTTGGAAAA
>NZ_JBQCVF010000235.1:0-2018 GCF_051962515.1 Neisseria sp. P0009.S007
TCCGAGCTGCACCTCGCCCATCCGCTGACCGGCGAAAAACTGATCCTGAAAGCCCCCCTGCCGCAAGAATTGGCGCAATTTGTTTTAATGCTGGAAAATCAGGAAAAGGCCGTCTGAAAGGAAACTCCATGAAACCCAAACTCATTATTTTCGACTGGGACGGCACGCTTGCCGACACCACCAACCCCATCATCCACACCTTTCAGCAAAGCTTTGCCGATTGCGGCCTGCCCGTTCCCGAAGCCGACCAAATCCGTCCGCTCATCGGATACAGCCTCTCCGGCATCATCCGCCGCCTTGCCCACAACGTCAGCGAACACGTTCAGGAAACCCTGATTGAGACCTATGCCGCGCACTACCTCAATCCCAACAACCGCAACATGACCCTGTTCCCCGAAGCCCTGCCCTGCCTGCAACGCTTGAAGCAACAAGGCTATTGGCTTGCCGTAGCGACCGGCAAAGGGCGGAGCGGCTTAGACAAAGCCATCGCACAAACCGACACCCAAGCCTTTTGGCTGGAAACCGCCTGCGCCGGCGAATATCCGTCCAAACCCGCTCCCGATATGGTACTCGCCCTCTGCGACCGACTGGGTGTTGAGCCGGAAGAGGCCGTCGTCATCGGCGACACCACCCACGACCTAGAAATGGCCGCCAACGCCAAAATCCGCGCCATCGCAGTTACCACCGGCGCACACACTTCCAAACAGCTTTCCTCCATGCCCCATGTCGCCATGCTCAACAGCTTGGCCGAATTGCCTGATGTATTGGAAACCTTATAAAAGGCTATACAACATCTATATGAAAGGCCGTCTGGAACCTATTTTCAGACGGCCTTTAATTTGTTTTATCGATCCGAGCGCACCCTGACAAATGTTGCAAATTTCGGCGTTCCTTTTTGCGTAAAACCACGATAACGGTAAGTAATCAGCGCACCGATTTTCGGCGGATGGTCGCGGTCTTTATCCTTAAAACCGCTGCCGATATGAAACTCTCCATATTGGTTTTTGCATCCTACTGCACCCAAACGCCCGACATTGCGCCCTTTGCCCTCATAATGACGCGTTACCGTACATTCATCATCATATTCACTTTTCAGCTTCAACAGCTGCCCATTTCTACCTCTTGCATAACGGGCTTCAGGCTGACGCAGCATCACCCCTTCCCCACCCAGCGCTTCAACTTGTTTCAAAAAATCCAAAGCATGCTGTTTGTCGCGCACCTTAACTTGCGGAATAACCGTAAACCGTGCCGACGGGTGTGATTTCAGCCATTTCGAAGCCGTTTCCAGCCGCTGATACAGATTGCCCTGCGCCTGCGGCACATCAAAAACATGCAAACGAATGCCGTCCCAATTTCCCGAGGCAGAACGCACCGTCGCGGAAATTTGCTCAAACCGCCCTCGTCCGCTGTACAACTCGCCATCCATCGGAAACGGAGGAAAACCTGCTGTAAAACCTTTGGGAGGTGTAAACGCATAGCCCTGACGACTGACTAGCTGCCTGCCGTCCCAATACGCGCGTACGCCATCCAACTTTTCACTCATGGCCCAACCGGCAATATCTTGATTTTTATATTCCTGCGCCAACAACAAATCTGCACCAAACGCCGCAGAGATGAAAGAAGCCGCAAAAATCGGTATCATGGTTCGCATTACATTATTCATATTCATAAGACACTTTTCCATACTTGCTTTTGTTATTATATATGCATAATAACAAAAGGCCGTCTGAAACGTAAACAACATTAAATAAGCATTTTCCAGGAACACCCATGGCACTCCAATTTGAAATCAACGCCGTTACCCCCTTCCGTCAAAACTGCACACTGATTTGGGATGACGAAACAAAAGAAGCCGTTTTGACCGATGTCGGCGGTGACGTCCCTTATTTATTGCAACAAGTCCAAAACAAAGGCCTCAAGCTGACCGCCATTTGGCTGACCCACGGCCATCTTGACCACGCAGGCGGCGTGGTTGAACTTTTGAAAACCTGCGACGTACCCGTTCTCGGCCCGCACAA
>NZ_JBQCVF010000236.1:0-2017 GCF_051962515.1 Neisseria sp. P0009.S007
GCCTGTTGCAGCAGGGGCAGGGCTTGGGCGGTATTGGATTGTTCCAAAAGGGCGGCGGCTTGCCGGTAGAGGATATCAGGAGCGGCGGTCATGGTTTGCGGGCGGATATAAAGTGGAAGACGGATGCTGCGGCATATGGGCGGCGATACCGGTTGAGGGCTTTGTAAAAATATTGCTCGGCGCAGTTTTGCAGAGTGTATTGCCTTGCTGGCGTATCTTTAGGATGCTTGGCTTGTTATATTGTTTTGCCTAGGGACATCCATATTTTGTGCGTTACAAAGGGCTCAGGTTGAGTCGGTATGCGCTCATGACAGCTCGGCCATTATACTGTTTTTGTAATTTATTGTTAATGATAAATGCAGGTTTTTGTGTTTTATTTACATGGCAGTAGCAAAGGTATTGATTGTTTCAGGCCGTCTGAAATATTTTTCAGACGGCCTGAACTTTTCCTTCACTAAGTCAGGTTGCTGGTGTAGAAGAGTCGGAGGTGTTTTTGTTGGGGAAAAACACCTGACTGTAGAAATTACCGTTAATTTGGGTCACGTTGAGGTGGTACATACGGTAGGCATGGAACAGCTCTTTGTCAGGCGGTGTCGGATGATTCCAAAATTCTGCCAAGGTATTTTGGTCAGTTATGCCGGGAATGTCGTAATGGGCGCGGCCGAGGACTTTGACAGGCATGTTGTGGATCAATCCGGACAGGCCGCTGGTGCTGTTGATGGTAACCATACCAAGGCCGTGACGCAGGAAAACGGGCAGGGGGACATCATGGACGTAAGTGATACGGCCTTTGAGTTTGGGGTGTTTTTTGATAAAGCGTTTAATGTCGCGCCAGTAGTCGATAAAGCCGCGGTCCATCGGATGATGCTTGATGATGAGGTTGGTATCGGCAGGCGCGTGTGCGGCAAAGGAGGCCAAAACATGGAGCAGGAAGCTGCGGACGCTGGAAAAGTCGCAATGGATGCGGACTTGGCTGTCGTTGAATACCTGCAAGGGAACAATAAAAAACTTGCCGTATTTGCCCGCCTCCACGCGTTTGGCGATTTGGATGTCTTCAATATAGTAGTTCAAACGCTTGAGGATGGAGATCGACCACAGTTTGAGGTAATGGCCGGCATTGGATGCGCGGTGGTGGATGTAGTTCGGGTACTTGTTCGGATTGCGGAACAATTCGATATAGTAACGGACGGCGTTTTTGGCCATGGGCGTAAACCCGCCGCGTACCGGTGTCGGCGCTTTGTATTCTTGCTGGGCCAGCTTGGGAAATTGTTCCAAAAAAAAGTCGGCACAGCGCGGCAACGGGGAGAATGCGTTGACGCCGTCTTTTTCTAAGGTGATGTAGTAGGGACGGAAATAGCCTTCTTCAAATGCCCAGAAACTGGCTTGGTTTTCGTTTGCAATGCGTTTGGCCAGGAGATGGTAGGGACGTGTGTCGCCAAAGCAGACAACGGCCTGGATGTGATGTTGAACGATGTATTCTTGCAAAAATTCAGGAAAGGCATCGTAGCTGTCGTTAAAAGCAACGGTATGCGCTTGAGTAGGCGGATAAAAATAGTCGTCGCCTGCATTAAAGTTGAATTTATGTACGGTTTTGCCGTTTTCAGTCAGCCAATTGGCAAGGCGCAGAAAAAAATCGCCGACAGGACCTTGAAGCAGCAGGATGTTTTCTGCGCTTTCAAGCAGGCTTTGCAGGTTGTTTTTGAGGACGGTCTGTTTCATGTCGCAATGTGGTTTTGTTTTTTATGTAATAGTTTTAGGTTGAACTTTTAAGCATACGCCAAGAGAATTAACGATGCAAAAGCAATGATGCCTCAATAGAGGTAAGTTTATGATATATCGTTAATTTAGATAGTATTTATTTGAAAGATCGATATAGTTGTTTGATTTTACCTAATTTTTTAGCAAAGTACCCGCGATGTAATCCGTTGTTGTTTTTTTGCATATTTTTTTGTCGTATCAGGATTTGGGCTGCAGTTTCCGCATTGATGGCCTGATGGGTTTCGGGGTGGATGTAGTC
>NZ_JBQCVF010000237.1:0-2007 GCF_051962515.1 Neisseria sp. P0009.S007
GCCGAACACTTTGCCGGACTGACCGACCTCTCGCCCGAAGAACGCTTCGAATACCATATTTGGCATAGGGGGCAAACCGGACAGCTCGAAGTCGAAGGCGCGCTGGCGCACCTGCACGGCAGCATTGTCGATCAACGCGAAATCGGCACGCATTACGTCTTTTTCGTTCAGATCAACGAAATCCGCAATACCGACACGCAAGCGCCGGCATTGCTGTATTTCCGTAGGCAATTCAAATCTTTGGCATAAAAAGGAATTAATTTTTAGGTGAGAATAGCAATCCTAGGACTCGGAGTTATCGGAACGACTTATGCCTATGCTTTTCAAAAAGCAGGCCATCAAGTAAAACACATACTTAGAAACAGTAGGCGGAACAATGCTCCAAAATCTATCTCGGTTAATTTGCTAGATGGTCGCTGTAATTCCAAAGGGGAAAGCAAACATGATACCTATGAGGTTCAAGTGGCTGAAGCTCATTCAGAATATGATTTTATTTTTCTGAGTGTGCGTTATGGTTTTGTTAAAGAAGCCGTGAAAACCTTGCGAGAAAATAATATCAAAGGAACTCTAGTTTTCTTCTGCAATTTCTGGAATACTCGAAAAGAGATCCAGGAGTGGGCAGGAGAGTACGACTATATTTTAGCTTTTCCGACAGCTGGTGGACATATGACCGAGGATCATTTGGACGGCGTTCTGTTCGACCATTTAATGCTAGAAGGTGAGCAAAAAGCAAAAATTCTTAATTATGTCAATCTGACGACTTTACTGACCTCTGTAGATTTGAAGTGGGAAGTTCCTCATGATATGGTCGAGTGGATTTGGATTCATATGGCGATTAATGCGGGGGTTACTTCAACAGCTGCACGTTCGGGAAAACTAGAAAACCCGGAAGAATTAGCCCTAAACTTGATGAATAGTTCTTCGGAATTATCATTAGCTATCAAAGCCATTCGAGAGGCTTTGAAAGTCGTTGAGGCACGTGGCGTAAATTTGAAGCTTTATAAAGCTGAGCTCTTACCTTACAAAATTCCTGCTTGGCTTGCCGGAAAAGCTATGAAAGTCATGTTTGCTAAAAATGAAATGACCCGAAAGATTATGACATTACACAATGACAAACAAGATATCCTCTATTGTTGTCAAAGTGTCTTTCAGACAGGTCAAGAGTTAGGTATTGAGATGCCCATTCTGGAAGCAAATATGAAGGGGATTTCGATCTAGAAGGTTTTAAGGATCTCAGGCCGTCTGAAACATCGGTTTCATTTTTTCAGACGGCCTGAGACTTTTTCTGTTTCACACATTATAGGCACACCCATGAAAGCAATGATATTGGCCGCCGGTCGCGGCGAACGCATGCGCCCGCTGACCGACCACACGCCCAAACCTTTACTCGAAGTAGCAGGTACACCGCTTATCGGCTGGCACTTACGTCGCCTGCGGCAGGCCGGATTCACTGAAATCGTCATCAACCATGCCTGGCTTGGTCAACAAATCGAAGAGACATTAAAAGACGGTTCAGCCTACGGCGTACACATTGCCTATTCTCCCGAGCGCGCCGGAGGCCTGGAAACTGCCGGAGGCATTGCCACCGCCCTGCCTCTTTTGGGCAACGAGCCGTTTTTGGTCGTCAATGGCGACGTGTTGACCGACATTGATTTCCAAGCTGCACGACTGGCTGCCCAGCGCATACAGGAACACAACCTTCTCGCCCATTTGTGGCTGGTGGACAATCCGCCCCATCATCCCAAAGGCGACTTCGGCCTGCTTTCAGACGGCCTGGTATCCGCATCATCCACAGACGGCCAAGCCATGACTTTCAGCGGCGTGGGCGTTTATCATCCCGCGCTTTTCAAAGACACCCCGGCACACCAGGCTGCCAAGCTTGCCCCTCTGTTGCGTCAAGCCATGAGCCAAAACCAAATCAGCGGCGAATACCACAACGGCCTTTGGTTGGACGTCGGCACAGTCGAACGCCTGCAAGAAGCCGACCGTATCGCCCAAAGCTGGTAA
>NZ_JBQCVF010000238.1:0-2004 GCF_051962515.1 Neisseria sp. P0009.S007
ATTTTTTCAATCAGGTTGGGCGTGATGGGGTAAACGGCAACGCGGCTGTCGAGGTTGGTATCGGCTGCGGTGTCGGTATCGGTGTAAACAATGGTTTTGGTTCTGGTTTTGATGGTTGAACCGGGAATGACAGTCGTGCTGTTGCAGGCAGTCAGTGCGAATAGAGTAAGCAGGGAGAGCGTTTTTTTCATGTAGTAGTCCTTGCAGTATGGTGTCCGGGCCGTCTGAAAATGTTCAGACGGCCTTATTGTTTTGTTGCCAAACCAAGTCGCAGATACCGTCTTTGGGTACGAAGCCTGTCGGTGCGCGCAACAAAAGCTGGCGCAGGCTGTTTTGGTCGCTTTGGAGACAAGCGGTTTGGAGTTCCGACAGTATGTCAGATAATTGCGTCCATGGAAGCATTACTTCACTGGCGGTCATAATCCGGGGATGAGTGGTTTTTTGCACCTCGTCGCCGATGAGCAGTTCTTCATAAAGTTTCTCGCCTGGGCGCAGGCCGGTAATCTTGATTTCGATGTCGCCGTGCGGGTGTTGCTCGTCTTTGACTTTGAGGCCGCTGAGGACAATCATTTGACGGGCAAGGTCGATGATTTTGACAGATTCGCCCATGTCGAGGACGAATACGTCGCCGCCTTTACCCATTGCGCCGGCTTGGATAACCAGTTGCGCCGCTTCGGGAATGGTCATGAAGTAGCGGGTAATGTCTTGGTGGGTCAGGGTAATCGGGCCGCCTTCGGCAATTTGTTTTTCAAATACAGGGACAACGGAGCCGGACGAACCCAATACATTGCCGAAACGCACCATGCAGAAGCGTGTTTTTTGTTCCAGCTCAGCGGCAAGCGCTTGCAGGCAGAGTTCGGCCATGCGTTTGCTGGCGCCCATGGTATTGGTCGGACGGACGGCTTTGTCGGTGGAAATCAAAACAAAGGTGGAAACGCCTGCATCTACGGCAGCCTGCGCACAGCAGAGTGTGCCGAACACGTTGTTTTGGATGCCTTCGATGGTGTTGAACTCGACCATAGGGACGTGTTTGTAGGCTGCAGCATGATAAACGGTGTCAACGTGATAGGCCTTCATGATGCTGCTAAGGCGTTCTTTGTTTTGAACCGAGCCCAAAAGCGGTACGACTTCGACTTGGCTGCCTTGCGCCGCTTGGGTTTCGCGCAATTCTTTG
This sequence comes from Neisseria sp. P0009.S007, assembly GCF_051962515.1. Taxonomy (NCBI): domain Bacteria; kingdom Pseudomonadati; phylum Pseudomonadota; class Betaproteobacteria; order Neisseriales; family Neisseriaceae; genus Neisseria; species Neisseria sp. P0009.S007. The sequence goes on from NZ_JBQCVF010000238.1 coordinate 1,175, forward strand.
TCTATGCTGTACAGGGCAAATTCAGACAATTCAAACAACAGCAGTTTGGTCGGACGGCAGTTGAGAATCTGACGGCAAAGTTCGGAGCCGATAGAGCCGCCTGCGCCGGTCACCATCACAACTTTGTCGCTGATGTCGGCGCTCATCAATTCAGGGCGTGGTGCCACAGGGGCGCGGCCGAGTAAATCGACCACAGAGATTTTTTTCAATGAGCTGACGTTGATTTTGCCGTCGACCAAATCTTTCATGCCCGGAATGGTCAGGACTTCGCATTTGTACGCTTCGAGGCGGCCGATGATGTCTTTGCGTTCTTCCGGCGTAGAACTTGGAATCGCCAGCAGGATTTTTCGGACGCCGTAGCGGCTGATCAGCATTGGGATTTCGTTGGGGTTGTAGACGGCAAGGTCATAGATGACGGTGCGTTGGATTTTCGGGTTGTCATCGACAAAGGCAATGGCCGAATATTCGTTAACCTGTTTGATGGCTTCCAACAACTGGCGGCCGGATTGGCCTGCACCGTAGATGATGACGGGGGTCATCTGTTTGCGGTGATGATCGGTCAGAATCGCACGCAGGATCATGCGCGAGCTGGTAACGCCGACCACCAAGACCAAGAAATAGACGATGGGCAGGGCAAGGTGTAGTTTTTGTTCAAAAATCAGGGTGGTCAGGCAGAACAAGACCGCTGAAATGATGCTGCCGAATGCGGCGGCGGTCAGGACGCGGATGCTGACGAAGCGCGTGACGGCGCGATAGAGGCCGATACGGATGAAAAGGATGATGGTCAGCAACGCGGTGCTGCCGAAAGCCAGCCAGTTGGCGATACTCAA
>NZ_JBQCVF010000239.1:0-2003 GCF_051962515.1 Neisseria sp. P0009.S007
CAAGATAAGCCACAAAAAGGCCGTCTGAAACCTGTTGGCCAGATTTCAGACGGCCTTTTTTATTCAATCTAACACACAATCAATTAGATGATTCCAGCGTTGGCGGTAGATGCTGTGTCATCGTGAACATCAGCCGTATCGACAGACGAGTAGCTCATGCGCTCAGTATGCGTATTGACGGCTGACAAATTATTGATATTGCCGTTGCCTGACAATCTCCCCATCAACTCTTGCAGGCTCAATGTACCTTCATCGAAACGGAAGGTATCAATCACAGCATCAGTTTTACCGGAAACGAATTGGTCATTGATGGTTATGCTATCCCCTTCTGATCCCTTAATGGTAATTTTCCAATCGATATTGCCTCGAACATCAGTGATGGCATCAATATGCAGGTCATTAACAGAAATATTTTGGCCAAATTGCAGTGCATTATCTTCGCTCACATTATCGGTAATCGTATCCTTACCTTCTCCAAGGCTGAAAACATAAGTATCGGCACCCTTGCCGCCTACCAAGTAATCGGTTCCTTGTCCGCCGAACAAAACGTCGTCGCCATCACCGCCATTCAAATAGTCATCGCCACTTTCTCCCCATAGGGTATCATAACCATTTCCCCCATAGACAGAGTCATTACCCATACTGCCATTGAGACGATCGTCTCCATCATAACCGGAAATGATGTCATTACCTGAATCGCCATTAATCATATCATGGCCCAAACCGCCTCTGATACGGTCATTACCATCGCCGCCACTGATAGAATTGTTGCCATTTCCTGTAATAGTAATGATGTCATCACCTCCCCAGGCATAGATAGTGTCATTACCATTTTTACCATCAATTCTGTCAATACCACTCGTACCATCGATATGATCATCCGCTTGTGTACCTTTAATATTGGTTACAGTTACAGTTTCATATCCAGGAGTATTACCATGAATATATGATTTATCAATAACATAGCGTTTTTCTTCATAAACAGATGTTGTAACATGGTCTGCATCACTCGCTACTGTATTATTTCCACTAACTGTATCATTTGCATTAATAAAAACTGTAATATCATTTATTGATGTATTAAGATCATCAGGTATGGTATTACGAATTGTTGTAATGTCTCGTTTCGACAAATTATCAATAATCGTGTTTCCTTCAATTCTAATATTATTTAGCTCTCCTCTTAGTGGCATATTATGAATCTTATCTTCATAGTCTCGGCCCTCTTCTAAATCAATAGCACCTTTAATACGACCATAAGCATCGGTATTAGTACCATTACTAACAAATAAATTATTATGAATGTTAATGCCTGGATCGTTAAGATCAAAATTATGGCCACTAAATACAGTATTAACTCGTACGCCACTCCAATTAGCATTATCTTTGATAAGGTTATTGGCTACTTCATGACCTTTACCGCCAAAGATACCAATACCTGCTGCACGCCAGCCTAATTCAACGGTATTATTCAAAAAGCGGTTATTTTCAGCAACATGGGCATTGGTATTCTCATGATGGCTTGACCATGTCGCTAAGTTATCATCACCATTGCCACGGATATTGGAATTGATAACGGTGGAATTGCTGGTACCTTGGGCAAAGTTAACACCATCTGCCAAGTTATTGCGAATAGTGGCATTAGAAATAGTCAAACCATCAGTGTAATTTAAAGGTTTGTTTTGAGAATAATCTCCAATCCATACGCCAGCTTCAAAATGTTCGATTTTGATATCGTGAATAGAAGAGCCAGTACCTAAAGTACCGGATATACCTTTGTAATTGGCTTTCTCATCATATCTTGAGTTTAGATTTGAATCCATGGAGAGATTGCCCAAATCTATATTGTTACTACCGGGTTCAAAAGTAATACCACCGCCACCACTCACATAACCCTTATCATCGTATTTAGCAGCTTCTGTATTTAAAAAATGTAACTTAGTGTGCCATTGCCCTGCACCGGTAATCTTAATACCATCAGGAACATAAAGAGAAATCGGTCG
>NZ_JBQCVF010000240.1:0-1974 GCF_051962515.1 Neisseria sp. P0009.S007
CTTAATACGCGGTCATCAGGGTTCGGGAAAATCGACTTTTGCCGAACAAAAAGCCGCCGAATTTAAAGCGCAGTATCCGGATGCGGAAGTTGTCCGTATTGAAAATGATTTGTTCATTACCGATGAATACGGTGAATATCGTTGGTCGGGCGAAGCAGTGGATAAGGCGCAGAAACGCGGCAATGCCTTGATGACTGAAACTTTGAGGCTTGGACGCCAAAATCCGAATCGAAATATTTTGATCATTCATTCCAATACCAACCAAAAAGCTTCGCGTTGCCGTCATTTATTGGATCAGGCGGAGAAAAGCGGTTTTGAAACAGAGATCTACCGATTGCACAATTTCTATCCCAACCTACACGGCGTAAAAGAGCATGACGTGTTGGCGGCGTATATCAAGTTGAACCAAAACCGTGTGGCAAACGAAATCCATATCGAGGCCGTGCAACCGGCAAATGCGGAGCAGTTAGAAAAAATCAAACAGATGCAGGCTATCGAGCATAAGCCGCTGGTGTTTGATGAGGCGCAGCAAACCTTTGTGACCGATCACTATCTGCAACACGGCAGCCGCAACTTTACCGGCAAAGCATCCAAGCGTTATCCTGAATTGCGCGTGTTGAAATACGCACGCAGCGTGTTCTATAACAACCGCTTTGATGATGCTTTGCTGGAAATGCGCGGTTTGATTATCGATGCGCATAATCGAATTATCGTGCGTCCGTTTAAAAAAGTATTCAACTATTCGGAACGTATTGCCAAAGGCAGCCGCTATCCGATCAGAATCGGTGACGAGAGACTGGTGGACGCGGTGGTGAAAGTAAACGGCTTCCTCGGTTGCTGCACTTTCGTCTCGCTTTCAGACGGCCATCCGTCTCACGGCGCAGCGTTTGACGGCAAAGTGCTGTATTCGACTACAGGTTCGCTTGATAGCGCGTTTGCCGACATGACCGCCGCACATTGCGCACAATACGAAACATTGTTCCGTGCATATCCGAACCATACTTTTTTGTTCGAAATCACAGATGCGAAAGACGTACACATCATCCGCGAAGAATTGGGTGAAACCCTAATCGGCTGCATCGACGTGGCGACCGGCCGTCAGTTTACTGAAGCGGAATTGGACGAAATCGGCAAACAATACGGAGTTCGCCGTCCTGAAACGCTGAAAAACATCACGTTCGGCGAGCTGAAAGGCCGTCTGAAAAATGTGGAACACGAAGGCTTTATGGTATTTGATGCCCAAAACGGCGAAATGCTGTTCAAACTCAAATCGCCGTATTACCTGATTTCCAAGTTTTTAGGACGAAGCAACGAGGGCAATATCGGCCGCAAACTGGACAAACGCCATGTTGATGAAGAATTTTATCCTTTAATCGATTACATCCACGAGTATCAGGAAGCATTCAATGCTATGTCGGAATTAGATAAAATCGCGTTTATTCAGGCGTTTTTGAGACAGTTGTAAGGCCGTTTGAAAATATATGGAGCAACGCGTATTTATTTTCCGCGCTCATACGCTTCGATTTCGCCAACCTTAGGCGCATAACCGCTGCTTGTGTTGTGGCGCAAGTCCAACCAGATATTGACCAATGCCCAAGCGGCCGGAGCGGCAATGACGTTTTGCCCCATACATAAAACCTGCGCATCATAGTTTTCCACCGAGCCGCGGAGGGTGAGTAAATCATGCGCCGTTGCCGCCCGTATGCCGCGCACCTTATTAGCGGCGATTGCCGTGCCCACACCGGTGCCGCAAATCAACAGCGCACGGTCGGCATGTCCTGCCGCGACTTCTTCGGCCGCGGCAAACGAGAGTTGCGGATAGCTTCTTTCGGGTGAGGATAAATCGACCAAGCTGCTGACGCGCGGGTCGTTTTGCAAATGCGCTTTGAGCGCGTCCTTCAATATTGCGCCGTTGGCCGGCGCGGCAATAACCAAACGCATAAAAACTCCTTGAAGCACACAATAAACATTACT
>NZ_JBQCVF010000241.1:0-1961 GCF_051962515.1 Neisseria sp. P0009.S007
ATTTTTTTATTTTGAAAAGTCATTTTGGTTTTGTCCTAAGTTTTTCAGACGGCCTTTGAATAAGGATTCAATATCCTGCCTGATTCAATTTTCGATAAGCATCACAACCTTGTTGTAGTCCGTTATCACAGGCCTTATCAAACCACTCTTTGGCAGTTTTATAGTTCTGACGAACACCTTCTCCGTTGGCATACATCACACCAAAATTATATTGGGCTAGAGCATTTCCTTGTTCTTCTGCCTTACGAAACCATTTGATTGCTTCTGCATAATTTTGGCGGACTCCTTGTCCTTCCTTATACATCACACCCAAATTAGATTGGGCTAGACCATACCCTTGTTCTGCCGCCTTCCGATACCATTTGACCGCTTCAACATAGTCTTTGCGGACACCTTGTCCTTCACGATACATCTGACCAAGATTGTATTGGGCAACAGCATACCCTTGTTCTGCCGCCTTCCGATACCACTGCACTGCCTGTGCATAATCTTGACAGACGCCTTGCCCTTGAGCATACATCACACCCAAATTGTATTGGGCTTGTGCATACCCTTGTTCTGCCGCCTTCCGATACCACTGCACTGCTTGTGCATAATCTTGACGGACTCCCTGTCCTTTGGCATACATCACACCTAAAAGATATTGGGCTAGAGCATTTCCTTGCTCCGCTTCTTGCTTCGCAACTTGAAACGTTTCCTTAAAATCCGGCACATTATCAGCCCAAACTGCCTGCACCAAGCCCAAAGATAACAGGGCTACCATCATTTTTTTTAATAATTTATTCATTTTAAAATCCATTACATTCAGATTATTGTTTCTGTTTTATCCTAGTTTTTTCAGACGGCATTTCATAAACCGCTCAATACCCCGATTCTAAACGACGGTAACCGTCACATCCTAGCTGATTACCGTTATTACATGCCATACCGAGCCACGCTTTGGCAACTCTTAGATTTTGGCGGACACCTTGTCCATTAGCATACATCGCACCCACATTGTATTGGGCTTTGACATGACCTTGCATTGCTGCCTTTTCAATCCACTTCACTGCCTGCACATAGTTTTGACGGACTCCTTGTCCATTGGCATACATCACACCTAAATTATATTGGGCTTTGACATCACCCTGCTTTGTAGCTTTACGATACCATTTAACCGCTTCGACATAGTCTTGGCGTACACCTTGTCCGTCGGTATACATCACACCTAAATTATATTGGGCTTGAGCATCACCCTGTTCTGCCGCTTTTCTATACCATTTTGCCGCTTCGACATAGTCTTGGATCATACCTTGCCCATTAGCATACATCACACCTAAATTAAGTTGGGCTTCAGCACTTCCTTGTTCCGCTGCCTTATGGAACCATTTCGCCGCTTCAGCATAGTCTTGATGTACGCCTTGTCCGTTGACATACATTACACCCAAATTGGATTGGGCAGCTGCATCCCCTTGTTCTGCTGCCTTGCGAAACCACCGCACTGCCTCTACATAATCCTGGCGCACACCTTTTCCGTTGACATACATCAACCCCAAATTAGATTGTGCTCGGGTATCTCCCTGTTTCGCTGCTTTACGATACCACTTGACCGCTTCAGCATAGTCTTGGCGCACGCCTTGTCCATCAGCATACATTACACCCAAAATATATTGAGCAGGAACATAACCTTGTTCCGCCACCCACAAAATTTTCTGAACTTCAGGAACCTCTTCCGCATACACTGTTTGTCCTATACCGAAAACCAGCAAGGCTACCATCATTTTTTTTAATAATTTATTCATTTTAAAATCCATTACATTCAAATTATTATTTCTGTTTTATCCTAGTTTTTCAGACTGCCTTTAGTAAAGATTCAATATCCTTCCTGATCCAATTGACGATAAACATCACAACTTTGCTTGTCTCCATTAGCACAAGCCTTCTTAAACCATTCTTTAGCAACTATTTTACTTTGACGTACA
>NZ_JBQCVF010000242.1:0-1953 GCF_051962515.1 Neisseria sp. P0009.S007
AAATTCTTCGGCGAACCTTCCCTCAACCTGCAAGACTGGATGCAAACCGACAACGGCAAAGGCATCATCAACATCCTCAATTCCGAAAAACTGATGCGTTCGCCGCGTATGTACAGCGCATTTTTGCTGTGGATGCTGGCAGAATTGTTTGAAACCCTGCCCGAAGTCGGCGATTTGGACAAACCAAAATTCGTGATGTTCTTCGACGAAGCGCATTTGATGTTCGACAATGCCGCCAATGCGCTGGTCGAACAAATCGAACAAGTTGTGCGCCTGATCCGTTCCAAAGGCGTGGGCGTATATTTCGTTACCCAAAACCCGCTTGACTTACCCGATACCATTCTCGGCCAACTGGGTAACCGCGTACAACACGCCCTACGTGCCTTTACACCGCGCGACCAAAAAGCAGTCAAAGCCGCTGCCGAAACCTTCCGTAGCAACCCAAACATCAAAGTTGCCGAAGCGATTGCCGAACTCGGCGTCGGCGAAGCCCTTGTTTCCTTCCTTGATGAAAAAGGTATGCCCGAGCCGGTAGAACGCGCCCTCATCCTGCCGCCGCAATCTTCCTTAACCCCGCTTGCCGCAGAAGAGCGCAACCGTTTGTTCCAAAACGACGATTTGTATCCGACCTATAAAGACATGGTGGACAACTACTCCGCTTTTGAAGCCTTAGCCGAAGCAGACAGCCAAGCAGCCGCGGAAAAAGAAGCCGCAAATGCCGCCAAAGAGCAGGAAAAAGCACAAAAAGCCGCAGAAAAAGAAGCCACCAATGCCGATCCCGGCATCCTCGGCGGACTAATCGGCGGTTTGAGCGGCGGACGTAAAAAATCCGGCCAAGGTTTGGGCTACAACGTTGCCGACGCCATCGGCAGCCAAATCAACCGTCAAGTGACCAACGCCATTTCCCGCAGCGTAATGGGCATTATTAAAAATATGTTCAAATAATCAGCCTGCAAACACAAAAAGGCCGTCTGAAAATCAATTTCAGACGGCCTTTTATTTATCAATCCAATCAGTTTTTCATCGATTGAACCGGAGCCGGGATTCTACCGCCTCGGTTGACGAACACTTCGCATGAGCCTTCTTTGACCGGCATTACAGGCGCGTAGCCTAACAGGCCGCCGAACTCGACGCTGTCGCCGACGGTTTTTCCGGTTACCGGAATAATGCGCACGGCAGTGGTTTTGCTGTTGATCATGCCGATGGCGGCTTCGTCAGCGATGATACCGGAAATGGTATGAGCAGGCGTATCGCCGGGTACGGCAATCATATCCAAACCAACGGAGCAGACAGCGGTCATCGCTTCGAGTTTGTCCAGCGTCAGCACGCCTGCTTCGGCGGCGGCAATCATGCCTTCATCTTCGGAAACGGGGATAAACGCGCCGCTCAAACCGCCGACCGCGCTGGAAGCCATCATGCCGCCCTTTTTCACGGCATCGTTCAGCAATGCCAAGGCAGCCGTCGTGCCGTGCGTACCGCAGACGCTCAAGCCCATTTCTTCAAGGATGCGCGCCACCGAGTCGCCAACAGCGGGGGTCGGTGCCAGCGACAAATCGAGAATACCAAACGGGATATTCAACATTTTTGAGGCTTCGCGGCCGATAAGTTCGCCCACGCGGGTAATTTTGAAAGCGGTTTTCTTCACGACTTCCGCAACTTCGGTCAATGTCGTTGCATCTGAATTTTCCAATGCGGCTTTTACGACACCCGGGCCGGATACGCCGACATTGATAACGGCATCCGCTTCGCCCGAACCGTGAAACGCGCCCGCCATAAATGGGTTGTCTTCCACCGCGTTGCAGAACACGACGATTTTGGCGCAGCCGAAACCTTCGGGCGTAATTTCAGCCGTGCGTTTGATGGTTTCGCCTGCCAACTTGACCGCATCCATATTGATACCGGCGCGCGTGCTGCCGATATTGATGGAGCTGCACACGATATCGGTGGTTTTCA
>NZ_JBQCVF010000243.1:0-1937 GCF_051962515.1 Neisseria sp. P0009.S007
TAGAGGTTCATACCGGCTTCCATGCGCAGGGTGTCGCGTGCGCCGAGGCCGCAAGGCTGTACGCCTGCTGCTTGCAGGGCTTTGAAGAATGCGACGGCTTCAGTGCCGGGCAGGATGACTTCGACGCCGTCTTCGCCGGTATAGCCGGTGCGGGCGACAAACCAGTCATTGCCCAAGTCTGCACCTTGGAACGGTTTGAGGCCGTGAATAACGTCTGCCCATTCAGGTTTGACGGTCAGGAGTTTTTCGATGGCTTTCGGGCCTTGTACGGCGAGCATGCCGAGGTCGTAGCGAGGATTGAAGGCAACGCCGAACTCTTGTCCGACTTTGTGGAATTGCGCCGTGTCTTTTTCACGGGTCGCGCCGTTGGACACGATGCGGTATTGTGTTTCGGCTTCGTTGGTGCGGTAAACGATCAAGTCGTCAATCACGCCGCCGTTGTCGTTGAGCAAAGCGGAATAAAGGGCTTTGCCGACAAAAGCGAGTTTGGCGACATCGTTGGCAATCAATTTGCGGAAAAAGGCTTTGGCATTTGCGCCTGCTACGTCGGTAACGAGCATATGGGATACGTCAAACATACCGGCGTCGGTGCGCACGGCTTCGTGTTCGGCGATTTGTGAACCATAATGGATGGGCAGCTCCCAGCCGGCAAAATCTACCAGCTTCGCGCCTGCATCTTGATGGGCTTGATGAAATGGGGTGGTTTTCAGAGCAGTCATTCTCAAGTTTCTCCGGATTTTTTGTTCAGATGCCGCCCGCGCACCTGTGCGCGGATGACCCTATCTGTCCTTGAACCTGAGATTTTCGGCTGTATCCGCATGATGGCAAACCAGTCTGCTCACTGCTTTGCGCGGTTGTCTGAATGGTGGTTCAGACGGCCTTCTCCCCTTCGGTGGACGTTATTCCAACGCCGCTCTCCAGATTGTTTGTTTCAATGTGCAGTCCCTGATACCTGAGCGATTTAAGGGTGTCTGCGCCTTCGGTGGTTACATTGTAGTTGGGTGTAACACTCTCCTGCACATTTCCCGATTATGTCTTGAATCGGCAGTTTGGGCAAGTAGCCGACGAATATTTATGATGTGAATATCCGTCTTTTTATTGGGGCGGCAAAACCTGAGCCCTTATAAAATTGTTAGCTATGCGGCAAATGTTTTTGCAAAAGTCTCAGGCCGTCTGAAGCCCTTACCCGTTTTTCCTATATAATTCTGTTTTTTCGATTTATCCGCGTCCATCATGAACCGCCTCAAACGCATTAAAACCATCCTCTGCACGCTCTACCGCTACCGCCTTGCCGAGCTGATTGCCTCGCTGGTCCGTCCGGGTTGGGCGCGGACTTTCCTCAATATGCTGCCGCAGTCGTCCAAGTTCAAACACGAAATGCCTGCCGTGCGCCTGCGTTTGGCGTTGGAAAGCCTGGGGCCGATTTTCATCAAATTCGGGCAGGTATTGTCCACGCGTCCCGATTTGATTCCGCACGATTACGCGGTCGAACTGGCAAGGCTGCAAGACAAAGTGCCGCCGTTTGACGCGCAACTTTCACGCTCGCAAATCGAAAAATCACTGGGACAATCCATCGACACTTTATACGCGGAATTTGAAACAGAGCCTGTCGCCAGCGCGTCCATCGCCCAAGTACACAAAGCCCACCTGCATTCGGGCGAACAGGTCGCCGTGAAAGTCTTGCGCCCCAACCTTTTGCCCGTTATCGAACAGGATTTGTCGCTGATGCGCTTTGGTGCAGGCTGGGTGGAGCGTTTGTTTTCAGACGGCAAGCGTTTGAAGCCGCGCGAAGTAGTGGCCGAATTTGACAAATACCTGCACGACGAATTGGACTTGATGCGCGAAGCCGCCAATGCCAGCCAGCTCGGTCGCAATTTCCAAAACAGCGATATGCTGATTGTGCCGAAGGTGTTTTACGACTACTGCACCAGCGACGT
>NZ_JBQCVF010000244.1:0-1936 GCF_051962515.1 Neisseria sp. P0009.S007
GCGTTCTCTTCCTTAGTCGGTACTTTCCATTGGTGCTGGCCGATGATTTGGCCGTTGCCGTTGTAGTCGAAGCAGGTGATGCTGTGGCGGTTGGCGGCGCGGACGAGGTTACCGTCCAAGTCGTATTGGTAAACGGTTTCCTGAACCTTGTCGTTGTTGCGGGCGAGGGTATGGATTAAACGGCCCAATACATCACGTTTGAACTCGGTAATCCGCAGCGGGGTTTGGCTGTCGAGGCCGTCTGAAAGCGGGGCGGCGTCTTTTTTGGGGACGGGCTGTCCGCCCAGCTGCGCCATCAGTTTGGCGGCGAGGGAGGCGTCGTCGCCGAATTCGCGCTGTTCAATCAGTTCGTTGCCGGCGTTGTAGCGGTAGCCGGTGAGCTTATGGTCGAAACCGCTTTCTGCAATCAATCGGTCGAGGACGTCGTAGGCAAAGCGGTAGCGCGCACCGTTTTCATTGGTGAGGCCGACTAAGCGGCGGGCTTGGTCGTAATGGTAGCCGAAGGTATGGCCCAGCGCATTGGTGCGTCGGGTCGGCAAACCGTCTTGGCCGTATTCGTAGGAAGTGGTGTGGCCTTCGGCATCGGTATGGGTGGTCAAACGACCTGCACCATCGTAGCCGAAGGTCTCTTTGCTGCCGTCGGGATAGAGGGCGAGGGTGAGGTTTTGATCGGCGTCGTAGTGGTATTCGGTGTGCTGTCCCAGCGCATCGGTAATACGCGCCAGCTGTCCTTCGGGGGTGTAAGAGAGTTTGGTTTCGTAACCCGAACAGTCGGTAATCCGGTCGGGCTGATGGTTTTTGTTATAGTGATAGGCGGTACTGCTGCCGTTCGGATCGGTTACCGACAGCAACAGACCGTTGCCGGCATATTCGAAACGGGTGATGTGTTTCAGCGGGTCGGTATGGGTCAGTAGGTTGCCCGCTTCGTCATAGGTATAGCCGTGGTAACGGCTTTCGGCATCGCTTTTGCGGATCAGACGGTAGTTGTCGTCATAGTCGAAATGCAGGATGACGCCGTCTGGACGGGTAATGCTTTCTACCTGCCCCTCGTTGCTGTACTGATAGCGGGTAACGCGTCCCATCGCATCGGTGTGGCTGAGCAGACGGCCCAAGTCGTCGCGTTCCATCAGGTTGGTACTGCCGTCGGCAAACACCCGTTTGGTCAACTCGTTGTTGTAATCGTAATGATATTGCTCGGTACGGCCCAATATGTCGGTTACCTCGGTGTAACCTTCGTGATAGGTAAAGCGCCATTCCTCGCCCAAAGAAGTCCAGTTGCGGATGACTTTGCCGGTCGGGGTGTAATGGTCGTATTCGTATTCCGATACCAATCCGGCCACATCCGTATGCGACACCATCAGATTGTTTTTATAACCGAAGCTGCGTTTGACGTTGCCGTCGCGGCCGATGACGCGGATTAAGTCACCACTGCCGTTGTATTCGTAGCGGACCAGCGGATTGCCGATCCGGGCCGTTTCACCGAAGGATGGCAAACCTTCCAACAGCGACACCGACAGCAGCCGCATTTTGGGTGACTGTTCATCGGCCACATTGCCGAAGTTCAGCGAGAATACCCGGCCGTTGCCGTCAATAATGTATTGCGGCAGACCGGTCAGCGGATGATAGACGAAACGCTGATGGTTGCCGTTGGTGTCTTCCACCGCCACCAGTGGGAAGAGGGTGGCATCTTCGTCCGAACCGTCTTCCGCAACCACCAAAGGCGCAAAACGCAGCGCTATCGAACCGTCCAGCGAAGCAATGACGTAATGGCCGTCCGGATTTTTGCTGAACCAAATCTGTTCGCTTTCGAACAAGACCGGCTCTTCGTCATCTTCATCTACTTCCGGCAAAGGGAACAGACGGCCCTGATCGTCGATATAGGCCAATCCGGCCGCATCGCGGATAATGCGCTGGCAGCCCGGTACGCTCCAGCCCT
>NZ_JBQCVF010000245.1:0-1935 GCF_051962515.1 Neisseria sp. P0009.S007
TTTTCAGGCCGTCTGAAAGTCAGATTACCATTGGTAACCAACTGCTGCGGTAGCACCGAAGTGACCACGTGAGTTGCCGGAAGCAGTACCTTTGATGATCCAGTTACCACCATCGGAGATGCTAGAGAAGCCGACAGCGTAACCGGTTTCACCGCGGTAGTGACCGCCACCGATAGCCAACATGCTCTTACCTGGCAAGTAGGCTTGTGGCAGACCGGCAGTAGCCAAGGCTTGAGCCACACCTGCGCGGGCGTTGTTGTCAACCTTGTTCACATTGCTGTTCACATCGCCGAATTTTTGGTTCAGCTGGTCAACGTTAACCGCATCGGTACCGTTCTTACCTGGAGCAACATTTTTAATAGTAGTGTTGCCGGCATCGATACCACCTTGGTTGATGGTTACAGGACCTGCTTTCAGTTCGTTAGTAGTAACACTGTTAACGGTCAGATCAGGGTTCAAGCTGACTTTCAGCGCATCGCCGTCTTTCTTAACGAAGATGTTTTGAACTTCTTTCTCTGAAGTCTTACCGGTTGCTTTGTCGAATACTTGAACTTTAGTACCCGCATCACCTTTAATCTGAATAGTGTTATTCAGTTTTTTGGAGATAGAGCCGTCAGTAGTACCAGTCTCATCAACCAGACCGAAGGTGCCGTCAGCATCTTTACCATCTTTACCGTCTTTACCATCTTTCACGGTTGCAGTAGTAGTAGAGATGACTTTACCGTCTTTATCGAAGTTGTTGATAGTGATGGTAGAAGTACCTTTAGCTTCATCACGCTCAACTTTACCTTCAGCAGACTTACCGTTTTCACCGGTATCACCTTTAGCACCAGTATCACCTTTAGCACCGTCTTTAACAACAGTAGTAGTAGTGTTACCGTTACCATCTTTGATGGTTACAGTGTGAGTACCGTCACCGTTGTCTTTAACTTCAGCTTCAGCGTTCTTACCGTCGGCACCGGTTGCACCATCTTTAACGACAGTAGTAGTAGTGTTACCGTTACCGTCTTTGATGGTTACAGTGTGAGTACCGTCACCGTTGTCTTTAACTTCGGCTTCAGCATTCTTACCATCTGCACCGGTATCACCTTTGGCGCCAGTTGCACCGTCTTTAACGATAGTAGTAGTGGTGTTACCTTCGCCATCGGTGATGGTTACAGTGTGAGTACCATTGCCGTTGTCTTTAACTTCGGCTTTAGCATTCTTACCGTCTACACCGTCTTTAACGATGGTAGTAGTGGTTTTACCTTCGCCATCAGTGATGGTTACAGTGTGAGTGCCGTTGCCATTGTCTTTAACTTCAGCTTTAGCATTCTTACCGTCTGCACCGGTATCACCTTTGGCACCAGCAGCACCAGTTGCACCATCTTTAACGATGGTAGTAGTGGTGTTACCTTCGCCATCAGTGATGGTTACAGTGTGAGTACCATTGCCGTTGTCTTTAACTTCAGCTTTGGCATTCTTACCGTCTACACCGTCTTTAACGATAGTGGTTGTGGTTTTACCTTCGCCATCAGTGATGGTTACGGTATGAGTGCCGTTGCCGTTGTCTTTAACGTCAGCTTTAGCGTTCTTACCGTCTGCACCGGTATCACCTTTGGCACCAGCAGCGCCAGTTGCACCGTCTTTAACGATGGTAGTAGTGGTATTACCGTTACCGTCTTTGATGGTTACAGTGTGAGTACCGTCACCATTGTCTTTAACTTCGGCTTCAGCGTTCTTACCGTCTTTAACGATAGTGGTAGTAGTTTTACCGTCACCGTCAACGATGGTCACTGTATGAGTACCGTCGCCATTGTCTTTAACATCGGCCTTGGCATTCTTACCATCGGCACCAGTTGCACCAGCATTACCAGCTTCACCTTTCGCACCAGTTGCACCGTCTTTAACGATGGTAGTAGTGGTGTTACCGTTACCGTCTTTGATGGTTACAGT
>NZ_JBQCVF010000246.1:0-1929 GCF_051962515.1 Neisseria sp. P0009.S007
GCACTCGCGATCGTGATGTTGTAGTTAAATTGTTTGACGAATTGGGTCCACGCTTTGCTGCTCGTAACGGCGGCTATATTCGTGTACTGAAATACGGTTTCCGTAAAGGCGACAATGCTCCTTTGGCATTGGTTGAATTGGTTGATAAAGCAGCTGATTCTGCTGAATAAGCAAATTAATATGAAAGCACTACCTGTTTAGGTGGTGCTTTTTTATTTGGATAGACCCTTTCTCATTTCGCAGTGCTACAATACTTCAACGGGAAACCCTTATTCTATAAGGGTTTCCCGTTTTATTTTGTCTAAAAAAGCAGCCTTAAAATAATAATAGTTGGTCGGAATTTACCCTTTTTTCTTGGATTTTCAGCTCTCCCAACAGCAGTTTCATGGTGGTATATTGCTTTTCTGTTACTTCCAAACAGCGGATTGAGCCTTCTTGCGGTAGGTTTGCACATAGCCTATTGTGGTGTTTTTGCAACGAATCTCGACCTTTGACAATACGGCTGTATACGGAAAGTTGGAGCATTTGGTATCCATCTTTTAAAGGAACTGGCGGAATTGATTGGCGGCTTTGCGCTTGGCCGCCGTGGTAACAGGTAGGTCGAAGAAGACGATAATCCTCATAAATTTAGCCTCACTCATATTGGTATTCTTTCAATGGCAAGATTTCGGGCAGTTTCAGCTGTTTAGCGTTTTTGTTAGTTACGCTGGCTTGAAATGAAGAAATCATTTTGTCGATGGCAGCCAAGGTGCTGAAATGTTGCCGTTCGATGCAGATTTGATAGTGAAGGATCTTGATAAGGTTTTGTTTGAGGTTGGGTGTCAGTTCAGTTTTCAGACGGCCTTGTTTATGCAAATGTATAACGACCAGGTCGGCCAATGGGCGTAAGGGTTCGAGAAAGTCATCGGCGAGGTTGAATGGATTTAGTTCGCTCCTATGAAACAAGCCTAATGCAGGCAACCAACCATATAAGGTCAGGGCGCGTGCTACTGCTGCACGGAGTACGGCGTAGGTGTAGTTCAATGCGGCATTGACGTACGGGTAAACTTTTCCCCAAAGAGGGCTTGGAAGTAGAGGGCGGCAGCTTGGGCTTCACGGTTTCCTGTATCGCCTGAACGGACTTCGACTGCCAAAGTGCGCAGCCGTTTGGTTGCAAGATCATTGCCTGTTTCGTCTGCGACAAATGCTTGATTTAGGATTTTTTGGCGGACGATATGTTGCCAGAGTTGCTTTTTTAAGGGTTCGCTTATATTCAGTTGCAGCTTGAGGATTTTAAGTTGGCGGTGATATTGGGCATAAGGCAGCCATTGTCCGTAGGGTAGGAATTGCTCATCACATGTCAGCAGGGTTGCACTATGATCGGCTAAGGCTGATAAGAGCGGGGCGGTAATTAGGGTTTCGCGGTTTTCGATGATGATAACGGCGATGTCTTCTAATGGTACGGTATGGGACTCGCCGTTTTGTTGAATCAGCAGTTGCCGGCGTTGTAAGGATAATTTACCGCCGTTTTGAATGAGCAGGCTGCGCCAAGTCATGTTTTTCCCCTTATTTTTTATAAAAAATCCCTGCTTCAGGCCGTCTGAAACAGGGATAGATTAATTTAACGGACAGGTGGGCGTTTTTTCAGACGGCATGGTCTGATTTCTTTGCCGAGTTCGTCGATTTGGTATTTTGGGAATGAAAGGGCGGTTTTGACACCGATTCGATATATGCCGTCTTCGTCGAATTTTTGCAGCAGAATCCGTTGTTTTTTACTGCGAGGAAAACGGCTGGTTTCAACACGCGCTTTAAATTCCTGCCATTCGCGGCTGTTGTCTTTGCCGTTGAAGTATTCGTAAGGGGTTTGATTACCTTTGTTTTGGTTTTCGCTGCCCAATACCAGCACTTTATTGTTGAAACTGTCGTCCCATGTGCGCGAGAACGGCAGGG
>NZ_JBQCVF010000247.1:0-1925 GCF_051962515.1 Neisseria sp. P0009.S007
CGGTAAAAGTCTCTGTTGTTTGGATTAAAAAATTCGAATACGAAAATTAATTTTCAAAATTTGTCTAAAATCGAAAATTAAATTTAAACTTTGAGTTTGAAAAAGAAAGTTCAGACTGTGTTATTTTTTACAAGCGAATGGGCCGTCTGAAGATTTTGGAAGAGGTTAAGAAAGAGTGAAATTTTAAGAGGACGATGATTGAGGAAGGGAAAATTAAAAAATGACATGCACAGGCTAGTTGAATAGCTGGGCATGTCATTTGTTAGTAGTCTGAGAATTTCAGACGGCCTTTAAGCGGCAGAAGCTTTTTGAGCGAACTGCTTCCATTGAGCCAAAAGCTCTTTGAGAACGTCTTGCTGTTCATGTCCATGTTGGATAGCTTCTTGTAGCCAGAAACAAGCATTGTTGATGTCTTTTTCTACGCCCATACCGTGATAATACAGACAGGCAAGATTATATTGAGCCATCGTGTCTCTTTGTTTGGCCGCTGCTTCAAACCATTTTGCAGCTTGGGCATAGTCGACAGGTACACCTTGTCCGCTGTAATACATCATGCCAAGATTGGTTTGTGATTTACTGTGTCCTCGTTCTGCAGACTGAAGGTATAGCTCCAGTGCTTCAGCATAATTTTGTTGGCGTTTTAAACCATAGTGGGCCGCGAATGCCAGTTTGTATAGGCGCTCGGCCTCTTGACGTTGAAGGGCGATTTCTTTGGTTAACTCGTAGTTTTGCTGGTTATTCAACGCACTGTCAGATAGAAGTTTTTGGTAAGCGACAAGATTGCCTAAGTCGGCTGCGCGTTGATAATACTGACGGGCAGTGTCTGCATCAACTGCTCGTCCCAATCCGTAGCGATGGATATCTCCTAAAAGGCGCAAGCCTTCCGGGTCATTTTGATCCGCAGCAAACTTAGCGTGTTGATAGGACTTTTGAGGGTCTCGCTCGGTGTTTTTACCCAGAAGATAGATTTCGGCAAGTGCTACATGCGCATTGCTGTCACCTTGTTCTGCCGCTTTTTCAAACCATTCTAATGCCTCGGCAGGGTTTGATACTGACAAGAGTTCTGCAAGAGAGGTTTGCGCTGGAACAATGTCGTAATCGGCGGCAATACGCAAATGTTCGATTGCTTTTTCAGGGTTTTGTGCAACACCTTGCCCAAATTTGTATTGAAGGCCGAGTTGCCAGTGTGCCGCAATAAATCCCTGTGCAGCGGATTGCTGATAAAGTTTATGGGAATATTCCAAATCAGGAGAGCTGGAATATTGGTAATGCTGGGCTAAGAAGTATTGTGCCTGAGGATTTTGTTGTTCGGCAGCTTTCAGTGCCCATTTGACTGCTTCTTGGTCATTGCCATTGTCTGCATATAAACGCATCAGGCGCAGTTGGGCAGGAGCCAATCCTTCTTCGGCAAGCTCTTGATAGGCTGCGATGAGCTTTTCTACTTCTATTCCATTATTTTCTTGTAATTGGAGAAGATTATAGCGGGCGTATGGATGACCAGCTCTTGCAGCTTGCTTTAAATATTCAACTGCAATTGCTAAATCTTGCGCATTTTCGTGGTGTTCGATTAGGCATCCTGCCAGCTGAAATGCAGCCTCAATATGCCCGGCTTCTGCTGCTTCGCAGAGCAAAGGGATGGCTCGTGCAAAGTCAGGTGGGTCTTGAGTGATTAATTTTTCTGCTAGCAGAAAAGATTCTTCATATTGTTGAGCATTCATCGGTTTGCTTTTATATTTTGTGAAGGATTAGGAATAAAATAATCGGCCGACAGGGTGCGGCCGTTATGATTTTGTAATTTTGAGGTTATTTACAAAAACAGGCAACCGTATTTGTATTTTTATACTTAGAATAATGGAATAATTTATTTTATGCTGCATAAATACAACAGAAGGATATGATAAAGTGGGTTGAGAAAATACTTCTGC
>NZ_JBQCVF010000248.1:0-1919 GCF_051962515.1 Neisseria sp. P0009.S007
CGAAACTTCGCCGTTTTTGACCCAGCTTTCGCAAGCCGACTTTAAGCCGATTGTGAAACAAAGCTATTCCGCCGCTTTGATGACGGCTGTGTCCCTGCCCAGCTTTTTCAATGCGATACCGCATGCCAACGGCTATGAGCAAATCAGCAGCGGCGACACCAATATGTTCCGCCTTGCCAAAGAACAGGGCTATGAAACGTATTTTTACAGCGCGCAGGCGGAAAACGAAATGGCGATTTTGAACCTAATCGGTAAAAAGTGGATAGACCATCTGATTCAGCCGACGCAACTTGGCTATGGCAACGGCGACAATATGCCCGATGAGAAGCTACTGCCGCTGTTTAGCAAAATCAATTTGCAGCAGGGCAAGCATTTTATCGTGTTGCACCAACGCGGTTCGCACGTCCCATACGGCGCATTGTTGCAGCCTCAAGATAAAGTATTCGGCGAAGCCAATATTGTGGATAAGTACGACAACACCATCCACAAAACCGACCAAATGATTCAAACCGTATTCGAGCAGCTGCAAAAGCAGCCTGACGGCAACTGGCTGTTTGCCTATACCTCCGATCATGGCCAGTATGTGCGCCAAGATACCTACAATCAAGGCACGGTGCAGCCTGACAGCTATCTTGTGCCGCTGGTGTTATATAGCCCGGATAAGGCCGTGCAACAGGCTGCCAACCAGGCTTTTGCGCCTTGCGAGATTGCCTTCCACCAGCAACTTTCAACGTTCCTGATTCACACGCTGGGCTACGATATGCCGGTCTCAGGTTGTAGCGAAGGCTCGGTAACGGGCAACCTGATTACAGGCGATGCAGGCAGCTTGAACATTCGCGACGGTAAGGCGGAATATGTTTATCCGCAATAAGCGGCGTGAAAACCAATAAAGACAAATTAAGATGATGTCGGGGAAGATGCCCGACCGACAAGACTATGCAAAATATGAAAAACCAAGTACGCGGATCAGGCATGGATGCCCGATCCAACCCAGCCAATGTTTCAGACGGCCTGCAAAACAGTTCGGGCCATATCGGTGCCAACACGCGCTACCGCCTGACCAAGCTCGGTGAACAAATGGCGCGTCTGCCTATCGACCCGAAAATCGCGCGCATTTTGCTGGCGGCGAAGAAACACGACTGTATGGCGGAAATATTGGTGATCGCGTCTGCACTGTCGATTCAAGACCCGCGCGAGCGGCCGCTGGAAGCGCGCGATGCCGCAGCCAAGGCGCATGAACGCTTTACCGACAAGCAATCCGATTTCCTTGCCTATCTGAATATTTGGGACAGCTTCCAGCGCGAGCGCGACAAAGGTTTATCCAACAAGCAGCTGGTGCAGTGGTGTCGACAATATTTCCTGTCACACCTGCGTATGCGCGAATGGCGTGAGCTGCACCACCAGCTTGCCCAAACCGCGATTGAAATGGGTTTGACCACCAAAGAAGCCGCATTTAGGCAACCTCCTTCCCAAGAACAATTAAGGCCGTCTGAAAGCCAAGGCGACCAAGATTTGGCAGCTAAACTCAAACAAAAACAACTGGATAAGAAACAACACCGCGCCCAAATCCGCGCCGCCAAAGAAGCCGGCTACGAACAAATCCACCGCGCCTTACTGACCGGCCTTATCGCCAACGTCGGCATGAAATCGCCCGACGGCAACGACTATACCGGCGCGCGCGGCAGCCGCTTCCACCTTTTCCCCGCTTCAGCCCTGTTCAAAGCCAAGCCCAAATGGGTGATGGCGGCAGAATTGGTTGAAACCACGCGCCTTTACGCGCGCGACGTCGCCGTTATTCAGCCCGAATGGATAGAGCAGGAAGCGCCGCACCTCGTCCGCTATCATTATTTCGAGCCGCACTGGGAACAAAAACGCGGCGAAGTCGTCGCCAGCGAACGCGTGACGCTTTACGGCCTGAC
>NZ_JBQCVF010000249.1:0-1869 GCF_051962515.1 Neisseria sp. P0009.S007
GCTTTCATATTCTAATAACTCTGCAATACATATGCTTTATCCTGTTCGATTTGTGGAAATTCCTAAAAACTCTTCATGGTATTTATTACATAATAATTTTCAACAAAACAACGGCTTCCAAGAAATCAATGGCATTAACAAAAATGACTTGGTTAAATTAAAACAAAAATTCAAATGTCCCATACTTTCAGAAAATGAAAAATTAAAAAAAGGTATTGATTGTTCTTCGAAACCTGAACAACGCAACAATGCCTTATACGGCTATATGGCTTGGAACTTAGGTGACACCAAAGTTTTCTGCCCGCCCACTGCTGAAAACAACAAAGGAAAAGAGGAAGCTGCAAAATTAGCTGAGGAATGTATCGTCATCAGCGGGAGATCACTACAAATTTTGAATGAAAATTATATTGATATTACGCCCAAAGAGCGTTAATCCCCCTTTCAGACGACCTGCTATAATCCACGTCGTCTGAAAACCCTTTTCACGGAATCCGCTATGTCCGACCTTTTTGCCCGTCAACCCGAAGCCCCTTTAGCCGAACGCCTGCGCCCGCATTCTTTAGACGATGTTATTGGGCAGCAGCACTTAATCGGCGAAGGTAAACCTTTGCGCGTGGCGGTCGAGGGAGGAAAGCCGCATTCTATGTTGCTGTGGGGGCCGCCAGGTGTAGGCAAAACCACGCTGGCACGGATTTTGGCGCAGAGTTTCAATGCCCAGTTTCTGCCTGTTTCCGCTGTATTTTCCGGTGTGAAAGACATACGCGAGGCAATCGAGAAAGCTGAAATTGCCTTGCAGCAAGGGCACGCGACGATTTTGTTTGTTGACGAGGTACACCGCTTCAACAAAGCGCAACAGGACGCATTTTTGCCTTATGTCGAAAGTGGCTTGTTAACCTTTATCGGTGCTACCGCGGAAAACCCGTCTTTTGAAGTCAATCCGGCATTACTCAGCAGGGCGCAAGTTTATGTCTTGCAATCCTTGTCTTCAGACGACCTGAAGAAGCTGATTGCCAAAGTATTGGCTTTGCCTGAATACCAAGAGTTTACAATTGAAGCGGATGCGCAAGAATTGCTCGTGAATACCACCGATGGTGATGCGCGCAGATTGTTGAACTTGATCGAGCAGCTTTTACGCGCTGCTAATACACGCCGTCTGAAAACCCTGACTGCTGAATTTCTCGCCGACAGCTTGGGCGCGCAAATCCGCCGTTTCGACAAAGGCGGTGAGAGTTTCTACAACCAAATTTCTGCGCTGCATAAATCCGTGCGCGGTTCGCATCCCAATGCAGCATTGTATTGGTTCTGCCGTATGCTCGACGGTGGCACCGACCCGCGCTATCTCGCCCGCCGCATTGTCCGCATGGCATGGGAAGACATCGGTTTGGCCGATCCGCGTGCTTTAACGATTGCCAATGATGCCGCCGCAACTTATGAGCGCTTAGGCTCGCCGGAAGGGGAGCTTGCTTTAGCTCAAGCCGTGTTGTATCTCGCCGCAGCCGCCAAATCCAATGCAGGCTATAAGGCATACAACCAAATGCGCCGTTTCGTCAAAGAAAATGCCAGCGACGAAGTGCCTGTCCACCTACGCAATGCGCCGACCAAGTTGATGAAAGAATTGGGCTACGGACGCGAATACCGCTACGCCCACGATGAACCAAACGCCTACGCCGCCGGCGAAAGCTATATGCCCGATGGCTTGGACGAACCCGATTTCTACCAACCCGTCCTGCGCGGGCTGGAAATCAAAATTGGCGAAAAGCTAAAATGGTTGAAATCCTTGGATGAAGATGCGCTGGATGATTAAAACAATAAATGTACATAATACAAATCTAAGATCAAATTGAATTTTTCAGACGGCCTTTGCTGTTT
>NZ_JBQCVF010000250.1:0-1843 GCF_051962515.1 Neisseria sp. P0009.S007
CCAACGCCCTTTCCACCCGCCTTGAAGTAACGGTCAAACGCGAAGGCAAAGTCCACCGCATCGTCTTTTCCGGTGGCGACGTCATTGAGCCATTGACTGAAGTGGGCAAATGCGCCGTCAAAGACAGCGGTACCGAAGTGCGCGTGTGGCCGGACGGCAAATATTTTGAAAGCCCGAATTACAGCATTCCCGAACTTGAACGCCTGCTGCGCGCCAAAGCCGTATTGCTGCCCGGCGTACGCGTTTCCCTGACCCGTCCGGTTAAAGGCGAAGACGAAGCACACACCCAAACTTGGCACTATCCAGACGGCCTGAAAAGCTATCTGACCGACCTCATTGCCGACGCGCAAGAAGCCGTGCCTATCTTCTCCTGTGAAAACTACATTTCAGACGGCCACAACGGCGATTTCAGCATTGGTGAAGGCGCCGCCTTTGCCCTGACTTGGCTGGAAGAAGGCTCATGCGCCAACGAAAGCTATGTCAACCTCATCCCCACCCCTTTGGGCGGCACGCACGAAGCAGGCTTGAAACAAGCCGTGTTCAACGCCGTCAACAACTTCATCAATCTGCACAACCTCTTGCCGCGCGGCGTAAAAGTACAAAGCGACGACGTGTTCAGCAAAACCGCCTTCGTCCTCTCTGCCCGTGTCCTCGACCCTCAGTTCCAAGGTCAAACCAAAGACAAGCTGACCAACCGCGATGCACTGAAACTCGTTGCCACTGTATCGGGCGATCCTTTGGAATTGTGGCTAAACCAAAACGTGGACTACGGCAAAAAAATCGCCGAACTCACTATCCGTCAGGCACAAGCACGGATGCGTTCTGTTAAAAAGATTGAAAAGAAAAAAGGTAGCGGCGTCGCCGTCCTGCCCGGCAAATTGACGGACTGCGAAAGCGAAGACATCCGCGAAAACGAACTCTTCCTCGTCGAAGGCGATTCCGCCGGCGGCTCAGCCAAACTTGCCCGCGACAAAGCCACACAAGCAATCCTGCCCCTGCGCGGCAAAGTGCTTAATAGCTTTGAAGTCCACCCCGACCAACTCTTCGGCAACGCCGAAATCCACGACATTTCCGTCGCCATCGGCGTTGATCCGCATGGAATCAACGATAATCCCGACTTAAGCGGCCTGCGCTACGGCAAAATCGCTATCCTGTCCGATGCCGACGTGGACGGCTCGCATATTCAAGTTTTGCTGTTGACCCTGTTCTACCGCCACTTCCCGAAACTGGTCGCCGACGGACACATCTACGTCGCCCAGCCGCCGCTGTTCCGCGTCGATGTCAACGCACAAGGCAAAAGCAAACCCGCTCGCAAATTCTACGCCCTCGACCAAAACGAACTCGACGGCATTTTGGAGCGGCTGCAAAAAGAAGGTGTTAAAGAAACTGCTTATTCCATCAGCCGTTTCAAAGGCTTGGGCGAGATGAACCCCGACCAGCTCAAAGACACCACCATGCACCCCGACACCCGCCGCCTGTTGCAGGTACAAATCCCAGAAGGCGCAGATGACGAAACACGCGACATCTTCGTCAAACTGATGGGCAAAGGCGAAGCCGCCGCCCGCCGCGCATGGATGGAAAAAGAAGGCGATACGGCAGAATTGGATATCTAATCTATTGTTTCAATAGACTAAAGGCCGTCTGAAACTTTAAAAGTTTCAGACGGCCTTTTTTCAATCATCAGAAATTAAGATTAAACAGTATTTCAATATCCTGTTACTTACCTGTTTCTTTTTTCGCAGCTTAATTGTGTCTTTAAGATAAAGAAAAAAGCACTGATATAATCAGTGCTTTTTAAATAATGGCGCGGCGGACGGGGCTCGAACCCGCGACCCCCGGCGTG
>NZ_JBQCVF010000251.1:0-1835 GCF_051962515.1 Neisseria sp. P0009.S007
TATAGATACCCTTTAGTATGAAAAATAGGTAAACATTATAGACTACAATCGGCAAACTACTACCGACATATCATCATAAACTCTTTGTTTTGCAATTAATTTACGAAATACAGTCAGACGAGACTTATCGTTATCATATTGTTGCCAAATTTTTTCTCTGATTACTGCTGATAGTCCATCACTTAGGCCGTCTGAACAAAGCAGCAGGCTTTCTCCTGCTTTAAGCGTAAGTTCGATATGGCACATTTTGTCTTGGAATTCGGAATAATCTGCTACTAGATAAGAAGAAACGCCGCCATATATGGTGGCGAACTCTTCTTCTTTTTTATCCGATGAACCATCCAGTAATTCGGAGAGTATCGAGTGATCTTGGGTCAGTTGCTTCCATTTTCCTTGTGTATCAATCAAATAGGCGCGGCTGTCGCCTACGCTGATGATTTTGGTTTTGCCGGTGGTTTGGTCGATTTCTGCGGCAACAAAAGTGGTTGAGGAACCAAAATAATCTTCTGCCAACTCTTTAGATAAAGCGGCTTGTATATGATTGATGGTTTGACGGCTGAGTTTGGCTGTGCGGCTTAATAGGTGCATGGCGGATTTGCTGGCCTTTTCGGGACGGTTGCTATTGGAAATGCCGTCAGCTATCCCGATGATAAAGCGTGGACGGGTTTCAAGACGTGTTTCAGCGGTTTTGAGTTTATATTGAAACACTTGTTCGCCGTTAAAAAGGGCATCTTGGTTGTGTTGTTTGTTGCTGCCGATTTGTTGGCAAAAGGTGATTTCGCAAAATTTGTTCATGATTTGTCCATTTGTTGGGTGAATATTCGCTGCAGGCTTTTCATCGTTTCTAACCCTCCGGATTTACACTTGGGCAATACGTTTGAAATTTGATGACTAAGGATCAAGGCCGTCTGAACAGTTTTCAGACGGCCTTTACTGCGTTTAACCAAGTACTAATTAACTGCTAATTTTGTCATGTTTTAATACATCCATCGAAACCCGAATACACATTTGAAAAGGAAATCAAACATGAAAAAATTCGTATTGACCGCCATCGTTGCTTTGTCTGCTGCTACTGCCGGTGCCAGCGATTACATCGAACACAAAATCTACAGCGACAAAAACTTCGAGCAAAACCGTGCTAAAGCCGTAAGAATGTTGGAACAACGCGGCTATCAAGTTCATGATGTTGATGCCGATAGCCGTCGAGGTCAGCCTGTGTTGGAAGTTGAGGCTTTTAAAAATGGCCGTGAGTACGACATTGTTTTGTCTTACCCTGATTTGCAAATTATCAAAGAGCGCATCGATTATTAATATTTCGATATAAAGTAGATTGTCGCAGGGCTTTTGGTCCTGCGACAGTTTGCTATTTAGGCATTTAAAGAATGTAAACAGCATGTAAATTACCTGAAATAAATGAACTAAATATCCTTTTTATTTTCCATGTAGTTCAAAGTGTTTGATGTTGGGAGTCATGATATGAGTTTGAATGATTGGAAGGAAGATGGTCAGCCGAAGCAGATAGGCGACCATGAAAAACCTTTAAACGACGGCGCAGCTGCCGAATCCCAACAGGATGTTGATTTTTGGAATCACAGTCAAAACGGTGTGGTTGAAAATGAAGTTGAGGTTGTGGCTGCTGCGGTAGAAATTCAGGAAACGGTAGAAGGTCAGGGAGTAGTTGAACATCCTGAGATGCCGTCTGAAAAAAACGAGAAGAAAGCCAAACGCAAAAAAGACAAGGCGAAGAAGAAAAAAGATAAAGCCGAGGATTTAAATGCGTCTGATTTGTTGGGTACGAATAAGGGCGTGGAAACCATGTTCCGCAACGCCGTACG
>NZ_JBQCVF010000252.1:0-1833 GCF_051962515.1 Neisseria sp. P0009.S007
GAAGACGGAGAAGACCGACAACAAACCCACTACTTCCACTGCGACCAAATCGGCATCCCAAGAGAAATGACCGATAAGGACGGCAATTTGCTGTGGTTCGGGGATTATTACGGCTGGGGTTGTCTGAAAGAAGAAACCAAGGTAACGGATAGTGCTTACCAACCCTTCCGCCTGCAAAACCAGTATGCCGACCGTGAGACGGGGCTGCATTACAACTTCTTCAGGTATTATGAGCCTAATGCGGGTCGGTTTATCAATCAGGACCCGATTGGGCTTTCAGGCGGAGACAATCTATATCAGTTTGCGCCTAATACAAATAAGTGGCTTGATGTCCTAGGTTTAAATAAAAATCTGCCCACACCATATTGGCCTCCTAATAGAGGCGCTTTAGGTGAAGTGAGGAGTATTACACTTCCGGTTGGCACTCTTGTTGATAGGTATGGTTATCCAGGAGGAACATTTGTGTCTCCAGTAGGAACACCATACCCTATGAGAGCCTTACCTCCTGGTTCTAATCAAAAGCCTTATAGCATATATAGGGTACTGAAACCAATTGATAATGTAGCTGCAAGTAAAATTATGCCGTGGTTCGGAGAGATTGGATTAGGGACACAGTATGAATTGCCAAAATCTGTTAAATCATATATAGAATCTGGGCATCTAGAAGAGGTGGAAATAGGAAAATGTTAAAAATTAATGAATTGAATTCATACCTTAAAAGTAAAGGTGTACCAGAAGATAGTTACTCAATCAATGAAGTAAATGATGAATCATTATGTATTGTTGAAGAAAATAAAAAATGGCATATATTCTATTCTGAAAGAGGATTGAGAACCGAAGAATATTGTTACCAAGATGAACATTTGGCAATTCTATATTTTATAAATCGGTTATCAAAAATGTTAAATTTTTCTTTCGAATGAAAAAAAGCAAACTGTAGCCTGTATGAAACTTTTAATTATGGTATGGGGTATGTGCGTAACATACACGCGGCTTCTACTTTTTAAGCGACATCTAAATCTTCTTTGAAGGCGTCTGAGCTATCGATTCTTTAACAATTTCATTACTGATTGATGTAGAGTTCGTCTGAAAACTTATTTTCAGGCGACCTCTACCAAATTTCTCTCTTGTTGGTTACACCACAAGCTACGGCTACAACGCCCCCTCACCACTAAACTGATGGCGCAACTGCATTGCCCCAAAAGATGCCGCCCCTCTTTCAGACGACCTCGACAGCCAAACCCCGCTGCGGATTACCGAGTTCAAACGCGATGTATTGGGACGCTTAATCCACACCCTTGCCCGCGACAACGACAAGGTTCAGGAAACCGTTTACCAATACGACCTAGACGGCAACCTCGTCCGCGCCGCCAACCGCCAAAGCATTACCTGCTTCGACTACAACGGCACGACCTATTACTACGACGACCTCGGCAACCTGATCCACCGCGAACTGGCCGACGGCGAAGTGCAGAACTACTTCTACGACCTGCATGACCAACTGGTTAAAGCCGAAATCTTCAAAAAAGACGGCACGAAAGAGACTTGGGCCTACACCTACGACGCCTTGGGCAGAAGAATAGGCAAAGGCCGTCTGAAAAACGAAGAAGTTTCAGACGGCCTCGAAGAGGAAACCGGATTCGTTTGGGACGGCAGCCACCTCTTGCAGGAAGTCCAACCGGACGGCAGGTATACCTATCTCTATACCGATCCCGACAGCTACGAACCTTTGGCACAGGTCCGAAACTGGACAACCGAAGACGGAGAAGACCGACAACAAACCCACTACTTCCACTGCGACCAAATCGGCATCCCAAGAGAAATGACCGATAA
>NZ_JBQCVF010000253.1:0-1831 GCF_051962515.1 Neisseria sp. P0009.S007
ACCAAGTTCTTTCATCAGTTTTTGGGCTTTATATAGAATATCGCCTTCAGCTTCTTCAATCAGCCCTTGTAATGTTTCTCGAGCTGCCTCAGGATCACCGATTTCGATATACATCTTGGCCAAATCATATTTAGCCTCGAGCGGAGCAGTCATACCAACTGATTCTGAAACAAAGCCTCTTTCGCTATTGCTTTTATCGGCGGCCACTGAAACATCTTCATCTTCCCATTCCAATGCACCTTCTTCAATCACAAACTCGGAAGCAGCTTCTTCTTTCTCTGCTTCTTCTTTGGTTTCTTGAATTTGCACGTCCTGATCTTGTTTCACATCAAATGGCAGTGCATGGTCGTCTGAATTTTCAGGCGTTTCTACTGTAAACTCTAGCGGCTCTTCATTTCGCTCAGGCATGACAACAGATACCGGCTGATACGGATTTTCCGGCTCAGGCTCGTACACGCTTTCTGTCGACTCGATATTATCCCAATCCGCATGACGGCGTTGCTCTGTTTCTACATCCTGTGTTACCGCACCGGAAAGAATGCCTGCCTGACTATGGTCAATCTTACCCAAGTCAAGTTTGACATCGTCAACATTGGAAGATTCTTCTACTTCATTGATTACCACATCATCTTCAAAATCGTCTTCAATCAGCAGGCCGTCTTGAGTTTTTTCAGACGGCATTACTTTAGTTGCAGCAACCGCAGCAGCTGAAGCAGCAACATTTTTCTGTACAGCCTTCTCTTCATCCTTACGGCTTACAGGTGCCGCTTCCAGCTCGTCTTTACGTTTACCGGCAGCTTTCAACAACAACCAAGCAGCAATAAGGGCTGCACCGCCTACCAATAACCATTTCCATAAATTGCCGTCTGATTCGCTTTCTGTTTGCTCTGCGACAGAATCAGTGGTTGCAACAGGCTCAGAAGCCACTACGTTCTCTTGAGCATCAGAAGCCATAGCTTCTTGAATATCGGACGTAGGAACAGTCGATGAGGCATTTTCATTAACCGTTGCAGATGCTGCTTGTTCTGTTTGTTCAGCTGAAGCTTGTTTCACTTCTTCCTGTTGCTGTGTATTTACGCCAGCATCTTTGACCTGAGCTTCAGTTTGAACCTCAGGCTGAACAACAGGTTTTTCTGTTTTAGCTTCTGTTGCATTGGCGGTTTCATTGCCTTTCTCTACTGCTGTATTGGTTTTAACAGGAGCAGAAGCAGCCAAACGTTGCAATTCGCTACGGTTTGGAATATTCAGCACCTTACCTGCCAACATACGGTTAGCATTATTATCGATAAACACATCCGGGTTGGCATTTACCAAAGCCTGGATGGTTTGATCCAAAGTCATACCTTGCGGACGGATGCTCGACGCAATGGCAATCAGGGTTTCACCCGTACGTACCAAATGCTGCCTGCCTAAACGTACGGCCGTATCGTTTTTAGCAGGGGTCGTCTGAACTTGTTTTTTCTCAGCCTTACGTTGCGCATCTTTACGCGCTTGAGTTGCCTGATTACCTGCTGCTTTATTGTTTTTCGTTGCAGGCTGTTGGGCATTGCGCGTCGGCTCGGAGGATTGAGATTCAGCAGCCGGACGAGTACGAACAGATGCAGCATCTTTAGAATCATATCCGGCCGGATCGATAATAGCGGTGTATTCACGCGATTGCGCGCCGACACCTACTTGGAAAACCAAAACAGGATCTTTGATGGCTTTAGAAGAGCGGATGGTAACGACTGCCTTATCGCCCAATTTGCGTACCGCTGCGCGCAAATTGCCATTTGAAATAGTGGCCTTACCGCCATTAAGTAGAGCCTGAGCTTCCTCGCCAGTCACAGTG
>NZ_JBQCVF010000254.1:0-1822 GCF_051962515.1 Neisseria sp. P0009.S007
ATGGACGTATGGTTCGACTCCGGCTCGACCCATTATTCCGTCTTGAAACAACGCGAAGAATTGGAATGGCCGGCTGACTTGTACCTCGAAGGCAGCGACCAACACCGCGGCTGGTTCCAATCCTCCATGTTGACCGGTTGCGCCTCATCAATGGGTCGTGCACCATACAAACAGCTGTTGACCCACGGTTTTGTGGTTGACCAAAACGGCCGCAAAATGTCGAAATCCATCGGCAACGTCGTCGCGCCGCAAGAAGTCTACAACGAATTCGGTGCAGATATCCTGCGCCTATGGGCGGCATCCACCGATTACAGCGGTGAATTGGCGATTTCCAAAGAAATCCTCAAACGTGTAACTGAAAGCTACCGCCGTATCCGCAACACCTTGAGCTTCCTGTTTGCCAACCTCAGCGACTTCAATCCTATTGAAGATGCCGTGCAACAGGCAGACATGGTGGAAATCGACCGCTACGCCGTGGTATTGGCACGTCAGCTGCAAGAGCGTCTGGCAGGCGATTACTATCCGCGCTACGCCTTCCACTTTGCCGTAAAAGACATTGTTTCTTTCTGCTCGGAAGATTTGGGCGCGTTCTACCTCGATATCCTGAAAGACCGCCTCTACACCACAAAAGCAGACAGCCATGCACGCCGCAGCGCGCAAACTGCCCTGTATCACATCACACGCAGTTTGGTTCTGCTGATTGCTCCGATTTTGTGCTTCACCGGCGAGGAAGCATGGGACATCATCGGTGGCGGCGAAGAAGATAGTGTCCTCTTCCACACATGGCATGAGTTCCCACCCATCAACGAAAAAGCCGAAGCCGAACTGGTGAAAAAATGGACGGCAATCCGCGAAGCCCGCGAAGCCGTAACCGCCGCCATCGAGCCTTTGCGTACAGACAAAACCGTTGGTTCTTCATTGCAAGCAGAAGCTGAAATTACGGCTCCGGAAGAAATTGCCGACTATCTGAACACTTTGGGCGAAGAATTGCGTTTTGCTTTACTGGTGTCTAAAGTGGAAGTGAAAGTAGGTAATGAACTTGCTGTAACCGCTAAAGCCAGCGACGGCGAAAAATGTGAACGCTGCTGGCACTATACCCACGATGTGGGCGCAGTTGCAGGCCATGAAACCATCTGTAAACGTTGTGCCGATAACGTTGACGGTAAAGGCGAAGACAGGCATTACGCTTAATTGTTTGGTCTAAGATAAAGGCCGTCTGAAAACTTTGAAAATAGGTTTTCAGACGGCCTTTTATTTGACAAGAATGGAGATGAAGATGAAAAAAAGGATACTGTTTTTCACTATAAGCTTATTGTCTGCCTGCAATAATCAGCAACAGCAACCGGTTGAACCGTTACAGGAAACAATCCGAGTGCACAATATTCCGATTAACGTGATTACCCCTCAAAACGGCGTACCGATTGATTTTGAAAAAAAAGAATTTCAAGAAGCAAAAACATTTTTCGACAAGATTCAGAAAGTAGCGAAGGTTGCGAGGGCATATTATATTTATCCCGAACCATCATGCTATACAAGGGGAAGCGGACGCTACTCTACGAAAGAATGTCACCCAGGCTTGGTTGAAAAAACATGTTTTTTAGTGAGTATGGAACTACTCAATCCTTCTTTGACAAAACTTTCAAACGAACAGCGGTTATCGGGAAGCCTCAAATATATCAAACATCGGAAAAGAGAACTTAAGAAAAATGCCATGCTATCGTAACATTTGATATTTTGGATGAAGGGGTAAATTATATTGTCTATGCAAAGAAATTTAGAAAATATGCCCATTCCAAACCAGAAGTTACCGCCAACCTAGCTT
>NZ_JBQCVF010000255.1:0-1821 GCF_051962515.1 Neisseria sp. P0009.S007
AAAGGCCGTCTGAAACCTGTCGCTACTTTGATGGCGGCATTACTGCTCGCCGCATCTGCCATACTGCCCTTTTCGCCACAAACTGCCTCGTTTTTCGTTGCCGCCTATTGGCTGGTATTGCTGCTGTTTTGCGCCTGGCTGATTTGGCTCGACCGCAACACCGACAACTTTGCCCTGCTGATGCTGCTTGCCGTGTTTACCATTTTTCAGACGGTCTATGCTGTCAGCGGCGATTTGAACTTACTGCGCGTGCAAGTACATCTGAACATGGCGGCAGTGATGTTTGTATCCGTGCGTGTCAGCATTCTTTTGGGCGCGGAAGCCCTTAAAGAATGCCGTCTGAAAGACCCCGTATTCATCCCCAACGTCGTCTATAAAAACATCGCCATTACTTTCCTGCTCTTGCACGCCGCCGCCGAACTTTGGCTGCCCGCGCAAACCGCCGGTTTTACCGCGCTTGCCGTCGGCTTCATCCTGCTCGCCAAGCTGAGTGAGCTTCACCATCACGAACTCCTGCGCAAACACTACGTCCGCACTTATTACCTGCTCCAACTCTTTGCCGCCGCAGGCTATCTGTGGACAGGCGCGGCGAAACTGCAAAATCTGCCCTCCTCCGCCCCATTACACCTGATTACCCTCGGCGGCATGATGGGGGGCGTGATGATGGTGTGGCTGACCGCCGGGCTGTGGCACAGCGGCTTTACCAAACTCGACTACCCCAAGCTCTGCCGCATTGCCGTCCCCATCCTCTTCGCCGCCGCCGTCTCGCGCGCTGTTTTAATGAACGTGAACCCGATATTCTTCATCACCATTCCTACGATTCTGACCATCGCCGTGTTCGTACTGTATCTTTTCACGTTTGTACCGATATTTCGGGAAAATGCGTTTACGGATGATCCGGAATAAAACAAAAGGCCGTCTGAAACTTTCAAACGGCCTTAGCTTTAAATAAATGCTTTATTTGTTGGCGTTCAAATAAAGATTAATTAGGCGTGTAGTGGAACTGTCGTGTTTTTGCACTTCGGTCTCGCCGGTCAATTCGGCAAGAATGGTTTTGGCCAGTTGTTTACCGAGTTCTACGCCCCATTGGTCAAAGCTGTTGATGCCCCAAATAATGCCTTGAACGAAAGTTTTGTGTTCGTACATGGCAATCAGGCTGCCCATATTGCGCGGGTTGATTTTGTCCATTAGGATGAGGTTGGTCGGGCGGTTGCCTGAGAAGGTTTTGTGCGGAACCAGCTCTTCGATACGCTCTGCTTCCATGCCTTGGGCTTGAAGCTCGGTGCGGACTTCGTCAGGCGTTTTGCCGCGCATAAAGGCTTCGGCTTGGGCAAAGACGTTCGCCAGCAGGATTTCGTGGTGACCGCGCAGGTTGCTGCGTTTTTCAAGGGAGGCGATGAGGTCAATCGGCGTGATGTGCGTACCTTGGTGCAGCAGTTGGAAGAAGGCGTGCTGGCCGTTGATGCCGGTTTCGCCCCAAATAATCGGCGAAGTTTCGTAACCGACCGGTTTACCGTCAAGGGTAACTTGTTTGCCGTTGCTCTCCATGTCGAGCTGCTGGATGAATTTGGGCAGGCGGTGAAGATGTTGGTCGTAAGGCGCGATAACATGGCTGCCGCCGCCGTAGTAATTGATGTACCAGATGCCGATGAGGGCGAGGATGACGGGCATGTTGCGCTCTAGCGGCGTGTTGATGAAGTGTTGGTCCATCAAGTGCGCGCCGTTGAGCATTTCGATGAAGTTTTCTTCGCCGAGATACAGCATAATCGGCAGGCCGATGGCCGACCACAGGCTGTATCGTCCGCCGACCCAGTCCCAAAA
>NZ_JBQCVF010000256.1:0-1821 GCF_051962515.1 Neisseria sp. P0009.S007
TTTTGGGACTGGGTCGGCGGACGATACAGCCTGTGGTCGGCCATCGGCCTGCCGATTATGCTGTATCTCGGCG
The DNA here is from genome assembly GCF_051962515.1 of Neisseria sp. P0009.S007. Classification (NCBI taxonomy): domain Bacteria; kingdom Pseudomonadati; phylum Pseudomonadota; class Betaproteobacteria; order Neisseriales; family Neisseriaceae; genus Neisseria; species Neisseria sp. P0009.S007. The sequence continues at coordinate 74 of NZ_JBQCVF010000256.1, forward strand.
AAGAGAACTTCATCGAAATGCTCAACGGCGCGCACCTGATGGACCAACACTTCATCAATACGCCGCTAGAGCGCAACATGCCGGTTATCCTTGCCCTTATCGGCGTTTGGTACATCAACTACTACGGCGGCGGCAGCCATGTTATCGCGCCTTACGACCAACATCTCCACCGTCTGCCTAAATTCATCCAGCAGCTCGATATGGAGAGCAACGGCAAACAAGTTACCCTCGACGGTAAACCGGTCGGTTACGAAACTTCCCCGATTATTTGGGGCGAGACCGGTATCAACGGCCAGCACGCATTCTTCCAACTGCTGCACCAAGGTACGCACATCACGCCGATTGATCTGATTGCCTCCCTTGAAAAACGCAGCAACCTGCGCGGCCACCACGAAATCCTGCTGGCGAACGTTTTTGCCCAAGCCGAAGCCTTTATGCGCGGTAAAACGCCTGACGAAGTACGCGCCGAGCTTCAAGCACAAGGCATGGACGAAGCGCGTATCGAAGAGCTGGTTCCGCATAAAACCTTCTCCGGGAACCGTCCGACCAACCTCATCCTCATGGACAAAATCAACCCGCGCAATATGGGCAGCCTAATTGCCATGTACGAACACAAAACCTTCGTTCAAGGCATTATTTGGGGCATCAACAGCTTTGACCAATGGGGCGTAGAACTCGGCAAACAACTGGCCAAAACCATTCTTGCCGAATTGACCGGCGAGACCGAAGTGCAAAAACACGACAGCTCCACTACACGCCTGATTAATCTTTATTTGAACGCCAACAAATAAAGCATTTATTTAAAGCTAAGGCCGTCTGAAATTTTCAGACGGCCTTTTGTTTTATTCCGGATCATCCGTAAACGCATTTTCCCGAAATATCGGTACAAATGTGAAAAGATACAGTACGAACACGGCGATGGTCAGAATCGCAGGAACGGTGATGAAAAATATCGGGTTCACGTTCATCAAGAAAGCGCGCGAGACGGCAGCTATAAAGAGTAGGGGGACGGCAATGCGGCAGAGTTTTGGGTAGTCGAGCTTGGTAAAACCGCTGTGCCACAGTCCGGCGGTCAGCCACACCATTATCACGCCGCCCATCATGCCGCCGAGGGTAATCAAATGCAGGGGGGCAGAAGCGAGCAGGTTTTGCAGTTTCGCCGCGCCTGTCCACAGATAGCCTGCGGCGGCAAAAAGCTGGAGCAGGTAATAGGTGCGGACGTAGTGTTTGCGCAGGAGTTCGTGATGGTGAAGCTCACGCAGCTTGGCAAGCAGGATAAAGCCGACGGCGAGCGCGGTAAAACCGGCGGTCTGCGCGGGCAGCCAAAGTTCGGCGGCAGCGTGCAAGAGCAGGAAAGTAATGGCGATGTTTTTATAAACGATATTTGGAATAAAAACAGGGTCTTTCAGACGGCATTCTTTAAGGGCTTCCGCGCCCAAAAGAATGCTGACGCGGACGGATACAAACATGACCGCCGCCATGTTCAGATGTACTTGCGCGCGCAATAAGTTCAAATTGCCAGTTGCGGCGTAGGCCGTCTGAAAAATAGTAAACGCGGCAAGCAGCATTAAGAGGGCGAAGTTATCAGTGTTGTGGTCGAGCCAAATCAGCCAGGCGCAAAACAGCAGCTATACCAGCCAATAGGCGGCAACGAAAAACGAGGCAGTTTGCGGCGAAAAGGGCAGTATGGCAGATGCGGCGAGCAGTAATGCCGCCATCAAAGTAGCGACAGGTTTCAGACGGCCTTT
>NZ_JBQCVF010000257.1:0-1818 GCF_051962515.1 Neisseria sp. P0009.S007
GTCTCATTCAGACGGCCTTACCAATCAAGTTATATGGATACATTCTGAGACCTTTGCAAAATTCCCCAAAATCCCCTAAATTCCCACCAAGACATTTAGGGGATTTCTCATGGGCACCTTCTTCCAGCAAACCGCCCAAGCCATGATTGCCAAACACATCGACCGTTTCCCACTATTGAAATTGTATCAGGTGATTGATTGGCAACCTATCGAACAATATCTGAATCGTCAAAAAATCCGTTACCTTAGAGACCACCGCGGCCGTCCCGCCTATCCCCTGTTGTCCATGTTCAAAGCCGTCCTGCTCGGACAATGGCACAACCTCTCCGATCCCGAACTCGAACACAGCCTCATCACCCGCATCGATTTCAACCTGTTTTGCCGTTTTGACGAACTGAGCATTCCCGATTACAGCACCTTATGCCGCTACCGCAACTGGCTGGCGCAAGACGACACCCTGTCCGAATTGCTGGAACTGATTAACCGACAACTGACCGAAAAAAACCTAAAAGTAGAGAAAGCATCCGCTGCCGTCATTGATGCCACCATTATTCAGACCTCCGGCAGCAAACAGCGTCAGGCCATAGAAGTTGTAGAGTCAGGAGTGATTTGGAATAGAAACAGCCGAAAACCTGTGTTTGGATTTTTGCTGTTGGGGGAAGGACTTTTTTGCAAAGGTCTCGGCCTGAAGAAGTGGATATAAATGAAATCATCTTCCGCCCTACTCGCCAGGAAGTTTGATAACTGTTTGAAATAAAAAAGGTGAGCCAAAATGCTCACCTTCTAAACTAATATTTTGCAATTAACCGAATACTTTTTCTAAATGTGCTTGGTAGTCAGCTAAGTATTTTTCTACTTGTGGATTTTTAATCACATCGTTACATAAGAATGTTGGCAGACAGGTCAATCCGATGAATTCATTGAGTTTGTGGAAGTGCATATACAATACATTCACACCTTTACCTTCGAAGAAATCGCCTTCACGAGTAAACGCTTCAATCGGCGCATTCCAAGTAAGTGAAAGCATGTGTTTTTTGCCTTGTAACAAACCGCCTGTGCCGTAGCCTTCGGTTGGATTGACACGATGACGACCATCACTTTGATAAAGCTTGCCGTGTCCAGTGGTGAATACTTCGTCTATGTATTTTTTCACTGTCCAAGGTTCATGCATCCACCAACCTGGCATCTGCCAAATCACGGCATCCATCCACAAGAATTTTTCGATTTCTGCTTCAACATCGTAACCAGCATCAATCACGGTTTCTTGAACATTGTGTCCAAGTGCGGTCAAAACTTCTTTCGCTTTTTTGTGAAGTGTGTGGTTTAACTTACCATGCGAATGTCCGAAATTTTTACCGCCATCTAGTAATAAAATATTCATTTCACTCTCCTAAACCAGGCAATTCTAAAAAAGAGGGGCTGCTATTATGCCGCTTTGGCCTGTATTTTGAAAGTATGGCTGTCTGCACATCTTAAGCTATGCAACATAAAATCAGAATATCCCGTGAATTTTTCCGGTCAACTGTTTTACGAGGATTTGTTCATAGATAATTTGGACTTAGGCAGACTAAATGACCTAAAAGAAACAGCCAATAGAGAAAAGCCAAAATTTATTTCAACGAGAAACGTATCATTTTTCTGAATACACGGATTGAATAATTTATAAGGGAACTGATTACAAGATAGTTATTACCTATTGAAAGATTTTAACCATCATCAAATGGCATATTCCTATCTGAATATTAGTCCCCTTACTGACCCAACTACAAAGGCTGGGCCAAATCGTTTTCCGTGTTGTAGCTGATAAAATCCTGCTCA
>NZ_JBQCVF010000258.1:0-1817 GCF_051962515.1 Neisseria sp. P0009.S007
CTCATGGCAGAGCATTCAATATGCCAACCCGGACGGCCGTTACCCCAAGGGCTTTCCCATGCAGGTTCGCCTGCTTTAGCCGCTTTCCACAACACAAAATCAAGCGGATCACGTTTGAAACCGTCCACTTCCACGCGTTCGCCTGCACGCAGGTCGTCCAACGATTTGCCCGACAATTGTCCGTAAGCGGAAAACTCGCGCACGGCGTAGTAAACGTCGCCGTTTGCGGCAGGATATGCCTTGCCGTTTTGAATCAGGGTTTCAATCATGGAAATCATTTGCGGAATGTTTTCCGTTGCCTTCGGCTCAATATCCGGACGCAACACACCCAAAGCATCGGCATCTTCATGCATGGCCTGAATGAAACGCGCGGTTAGCTCGCCGATGGTTTCGCCGTTTTCAGCCGCACGGGCGATGATTTTGTCGTCGATGTCGGTGATATTACGCACATAAGTGAGCGGATAACCGCACTCGCGCAACCAACGGGCAATCATGTCGAACACGACCATCACACGGGCATGGCCTAAGTGGCAATAGTCGTAAACGGTCATACCGCAAACGTACATGCGCACGTTTTTAGGGTCGATGGGGGTAAAGGGTTCTTTTTGGCGGGTAAGGGTGTTGTAGATGGTGGTCATGGTGTTTTGCTTAAAGTTTATGAATCAATGATTTTCTGCATTTTAATAAGAAGTTTGAGATCTTCTATACGTTGTGGCCGATTGGTTTTATGTAACATAGCATGGCAATTTGGACATACAGGGCGTAAATCTTTTTCAGGGTTTGTGTAACGTTCACCATTATTGGAAACAGGTGTCAAATGATGTACATGAATGAAATTTTTCCCTATTTCTCCATAGAAATCTTCAAAATTAAAGTTACATACAGAGCAGTTATAACCATATTTTTTTAAGCATGCTTCCCTTGCTTTAGGATCTCTTTCATATCGATTAACCATTACTTGTTGTACGCTGCCTTCTTGGTATTCTGATTGATGATTTACTTCATCAGGGAACCCAGTATAAGAGGAATTGATGTTCTCCAAGAGATCTATTTCCCAGAATGTTCTCTTTTTATCGTTAGGAGCAATATTGAGTTCTCTGCAAAGTTTTTGGTATTCATTTTCCGCATTTTCATTTTTATCGTGTTGCTTTTTCAATAAACTATTAATTTTGGGTGTGGTTTTAGAACCGTTTTTATTGGTGGCTTTTTGGTGTTTTTGAATGGTACAGTTTTTATATCCAACAAATCTACTAGGACAGAAAATGTATCTGCCTCCATAATCAGCGAAGACAAAAATCTTCCCTCTCTTTAGAGTGTCTTTATAATAATTACGATGGGAGTTATTTTTGCTGAATTGATAATTTGAAAACCGGATTAAATTAGCGAGAATTTCTTCTTTAGAAGAAACTAGCTCGAGTTCCATAATAACGCTTCCTTTTGTTGAAATCTAATAGGTGAAATTTCGGACATTCTGATTAATGTCAAAGGTCTGTCTGAAACCATCCTTCTTACTCTGGCTTAAACACGCCAGTATCTGTTTTAGGCTGCTGTTCGATAATTTCGACATTTGCGGCTGCCTGCTCCGCTTCTGCTTTCTCGGCTTCGATGCGTTTTTTCTCGGTCAGGTATTGGTTGATTTGGTGCACCAATTCCTGCGTACCTTGGTGGGTCAGAGCGCTGATTTGGAAGAGGCGCGGGGTTTTCATGTCGAATTGGAAGCGGTCGTCTGGTTTCGGGTAGTCCCAGCCGATGGCTTCGAGGAAGGAGGCGGTGCGTGCTTGGGCTTCTTCTTCGTCGAGCATGTCGAGTTTGTTCAG
>NZ_JBQCVF010000259.1:0-1815 GCF_051962515.1 Neisseria sp. P0009.S007
AATGTAAAGGTTTCTTTATTATCAATCAAAAGCATACCTACAGTTAATTCTATTTTAGAATTACTACCTACTAGCCTATTTCCCCAATACCCCCAAAATCTAGCACTTAATTCTGTTGAATATGTTTCCTTCTCATTTGAAGGCTGGTCATCCATCAATTCATCGGGCATTTGCTCCTTTTGGGTTAACCGAACAAATTTTTCATCCAGCTCGATTTCATCCTGCGTCCAATTTTTACGTTTAACCTTGCTTGGCTGACCAAACACCTGCTCAATTGCCGCCACAATCTTCATTGTGACTGTTTCCAATTGTTTCAGATGTTCTTCTTTTTGCTTGATGGTAAAGATAGAATTCATTTTACCGAGCTTTTCATACAAATCCGAACTCAGGTCATCAAAGCCGTTTTCTAACAAATCCAACTTGAAGCCGCTTAAAGTTGCATTGATTTGCTTGTTTTCTTTGATGGTACGCAAAATAGCACGTTGATATTTTTCATCTACGGCAAACAATCTTCGCATAAGCAAGGTTTGCTTTTCAGACGGCTGATCCAGGCTGGCAAGAAAGGCATGCAGCGACTGTTTGTGATACAAATACTCTTCTTTCATAATAGAACTGTATGCAGAAATACCGGCAATTTCGATATCGTAATCGTCCAAAGTATCGGCAATTTCTGCCATAATTTCTTCAAGCTGGTCATATGGGCGCAAATCTGCTTTATTTAGAACGATATAGAGCGGTTTCTGGCTGTATTGTCCTGCATGATCTAAAAAGTCCAAATCGCTTTTTGAAATCGTACCGTTGGAATCCAAACCAATCAGCCACAGCAAAGCCTCGGAATTTTGGACAAACTCTTGCGCCGTTTTTACATCTTCCGCGGTATGTCCGTCTGCCACATCAGACGGGTTGTATCCCGGCGTATCGATAAAGCACAAATGCTCAAACTTCATCGGCGTCGTCATAAACACAAAAGGCATGATGGTTTTAAGGTTGAAACCAAATGACCGGATAAAATTATGAGACAATTTTTGTTGAAAATCAGGATCAATCTTCAGCAAATCAATCACACCACCGTTCTGACTGCAACCGATCACGCCGTTTTCCTGACCGTTTAAGGCATAAGTCGGAATGGCAGTAGTCGGTTCGATGCCGATAGGCAGTCGGATATTGGGATCCTCAAACAAACTGCTGATAAATTCGGATTTACCGGCGCTAAAACCTCCGGCAATGGCAATCGAGCGTTTTTTGTAAAATTCCGGGTAAGCGCCAATGACTTTTAATTCATCACCAATTGCCTGCAATTCTAAAAATGCCGCCGCTTCATCTTTCAAGGAATCTTCCTGATTGGCAAATTCTAAAAACTCTCCTCCCAAAAGCTGAAAATACTGTCGTACACCGGGATTCAGATTATTGGCCGATAAAAGGTCTGCAATCAAAGTCTGACGCAATTCGCTTTCCGACAAATTTTTCTGTAATTGCTCTAATTTTTTTTGTGCCTGCTCAAGCTGTTTTTTCAATTCAGGCAGCTCTTGCTCTGCCTGATTCAATTGTTCTTGCATGATGTCTATGCTCTTAAGTTGCTGTTTGATTTGTTCAAGAATTTCCAAGGCTTGTTGTTTCTTACCAAACATCAAGCCCAAAGGAATGCTCGGACTAATCCATTCTTTCAATTGATCTACTGAATGATGAGACATATTTATTCCTTGCAGGCCGTCTGAATTTTTCAGACGGCCTTATTGATTTTGATTAAGCGGCGGACTGCATCAAACCTGCCAATTCTTTTTGAATACCTCGATAATTAAATAAGCTCGCTTCTTT
>NZ_JBQCVF010000260.1:0-1796 GCF_051962515.1 Neisseria sp. P0009.S007
CGCTGGGCATTGCTCAACGCCAACTACGTTGCCAAACGTCTGAGCGAAGACTATCCGATTCTGTATACAGGCAAAAACGGCCGCGTTGCGCACGAATGTATCGTCGATTTGCGTCCGCTTAAAGCCGAAAGCGGCATCACAGAAACCGACATCGCCAAACGCCTGATGGACTATGGCTTCCACGCGCCGACGGTTTCCTTCCCTGTTGCCGGTACGCTGATGATTGAGCCGACCGAGAGCGAAAGCAAAGCCGAACTCGACCGCTTCATCGCTGCCCTGAAACAAATCAAACAGGAAGTGCTGAAAGTCGAGCGCGGCGAATGGCCGAAAGAGGATAATCCGCTGGTGAATGCTCCGCATACCGCAGCAGATGTAACCGGCGAATGGGCGCATCCATACTCCCGCGAAGAAGCTGTCTTCCCATTGCCGTTCGTTCGCGAACACAAATTCTGGCCGAGTGTCAAACGGGTAGATGAAGTGTATGGTGACCGCAATCTGGTTTGCTCCTGCTTGCCGATTGACGCATACGAAGATTAAGCCTGAAGAGGTTTAAAATTGAACAGGCCGTCTGAAAATGAAAATAGTTTTCAGATGGCCTTTTGTTTGTTAAGATATTCCGCCCGAGAACGTACGTTTGTTTTGGGTAAAACAACAAATAAGACTTTCGGAAAGATAAACGGCGAATGCCTTTGTTTGCGGATAAAACCAAAACGGCTTTCAACAACGATAAACACAAGGCCGTCTGAAAAACAGGAGGATATGATGGACGAACTTTTTATTCAAACGCTGACGATTGCCGGCTCTGATTCCGGCGGCGGCGCGGGCATACAGGCGGATTTGAAGACATTTCAGATGCGCGGCGTGTTCGGTACCAGCGTACTGACAGCGGTTACCGCACAAAATACCTTGGGCGTATCGGCGGTGCATCCGATACCGACCGACATGATTGCCGCGCAGATTGCCGCAATTCAGGAGGATTTCCACATCCGCGCTTATAAAATCGGCATGCTGGGTACGGCGGAAATCATCGAATGCGTGGCGGAACAAACCGCCGAATGCGACTTCGGCAAACGCGTGTTGGATCCGGTCATGATTGCCAAAGGCGGTGCGCCATTGTTGGAAAACTCAGCCGTCGAAGCCATGAAACGCCTGCTGCTGCCGCATACGGACGTCTTGACCCCCAATCTGCCCGAAGCGCAGGCATTGACGGGTATCAATATTGAAAACCGCCAAGATGCGGAACGCGCCGCCAAAATTCTTCAGGATTGGGGTGTGAAAAATGTGGTGATTAAGGGTGGCCATCTTGCCGACAGCCAAAGCGAATATTGCACCGACTGGCTGTTTACGCCATATGAAACTATCGAGCTGAACAGCAAACGTTTCCCAACGCCGCATACCCATGGCACGGGCTGCACATTTTCTGCCTGCATCACTGCCGAGTTGGCAAAAGGGTTTAGCGTGCCCGAGGCGGTTCAAACGGCAAAAAACTATATTGCCGCCGCTATTTCCCATCCTTTGGGCATCGGGGCAGGACACGGGCCGGTCAACCACTGGGCGTATCGGGACGAATAATGCGTTCAGACTGATTGTAATTGATTGTATTTTTCAGACGGCCTGACTAGGTTTATCACTTGAAATTGTTTACAATATCGGATTAATGCTTTTACGGATAAAAAAGACACCATGCAAGTTACCTCAAAATGGATAGACGGAATGTGCTTCGTCGGTACAACGGCAAACGGACACAGCGTTGTGATGGAAGGCGCGGCGGCTGAAGGCGAAGTCAAACGCGGCCC
>NZ_JBQCVF010000261.1:0-1795 GCF_051962515.1 Neisseria sp. P0009.S007
AAATCCACGAAATCTGCGCCATCGATCCTTGGTTCTTGGCGCAAATCGAAGACTTGGTAAAAGAAGAAAAATCGGTTTCAGACGGCCAGTTGCAAGACTTGGATTATGCCGCTTTACGCCGTCTGAAACGCAAAGGCTTCTCTGACAAACGTTTAGCACAATTGTTGAACGTAAGCGAAAAAGAAGTCCGCGAACACCGCTACGCACTGAACCTGCATCCGGTTTACAAACGCGTCGACACCTGCGCCGCCGAGTTTGCCACCGAAACCGCCTATCTCTACTCCACTTACGAAGAAGAATGCGAATCCCGTCCTTCCGACCGTAAAAAAGTGATGATTCTCGGCGGCGGCCCGAACCGCATCGGTCAGGGCATCGAGTTTGACTATTGCTGCGTTCATGCCGCACTCGCTCTGCGCGAATCCGGTTTTGAAACCATCATGGTCAACTGCAACCCCGAAACCGTGTCCACCGACTTCGACACCAGCGACCGCCTGTACTTCGAGCCGCTGACTTTGGAAGACGTATTAGAAATCGTCCGCACTGAAAACCCATGGGGCGTGATTGTGCATTACGGCGGTCAAACCCCGCTCAAGCTGGCCAATGCCTTGGTGGCAAACGGCGTGAACATCATCGGCACATCTGCCGACAGCATCGACGCCGCCGAAGACCGCGAACGCTTCCAAAAAGTGTTGAACGACTTAGGTTTGCGCCAACCGCCTAACCGCATCGCCCACAACGAAGAAGAAGCCCTCGTTAAAGCCGAAGAAATCGGTTATCCGTTGGTTGTCCGTCCTTCTTACGTACTTGGCGGCCGCGCCATGCAGATTGTTCACTCTGCCGAAGAGTTGCAAAAATACATGCGCGAAGCCGTACAAGTTTCCGAAGACAGCCCTGTATTGCTCGACTTCTTCTTGAACAACGCCATCGAAGTGGACGTAGACTGCGTTTCAGACGGCCAAGAAGTCGTGATCGGCGGCATTATGCAACACGTCGAACAAGCAGGTATCCACTCCGGCGACTCCGGCTGCTCATTGCCTCCATACTCATTGGACGAAGAAATTCAAGACGAAATCCGCCGTCAAACCAAAGCCATGGCATATGCACTGGGCGTGGTCGGCTTGATGAACGTACAGTTTGCCGTACAAGACGGCGTGGTCTTCGTACTGGAAGTAAACCCACGCGCCAGCCGTACCGTACCGTTCGTATCCAAAGCCACCGGCGTACCGCTTGCCAAAGTCGGCGCGCGTGTGATGGCAGGCATTTCGCTGAAAGAGCAAGGCGTGGAAAAAGAAGTTATCCCAGACTTCTACGCCGTTAAAGAAGCCGTGTTCCCATTCATCAAATTCCCGGGTGTGGACACCATTCTCGGCCCTGAAATGCGCTCTACCGGCGAAGTCATGGGCGTAGGCGCAAGCTTCGGCGAAGCCTACTTCAAAGCCCAACTCGGCGCAGGCGAACGCTTGAGCACAACAGGCAAAGTGTTCCTCGCCGTACGCGACGAAGACAAACCGCTCATCGTCAAAACCGCACAAAACTTCCAAGCACTCGGCTACGGTGTCTGCGCCACTCGCGGTACCGCCGAATACTTGAAAGAACACGGCATCATCGTGCAAGCGGTCAACAAAGTGCAGGAAGGCCGCCCACACATCGTGGACGCAATTAAAAACGGCGAAATCGCACTGGTGGTCAACACTGTCGGCAGCACAGTGCAATCTGTTACCGACAGCCACAGCATCCGCCGCACCTCCCTCACCCAACGCGTACCGCAATACACCACCATCGCCGGCGGCGAAGC
>NZ_JBQCVF010000262.1:0-1795 GCF_051962515.1 Neisseria sp. P0009.S007
GGGCCGCGTTTGACTTCGCCTTCAGCCGCCGCGCCTTCCATCACAACGCTGTGTCCGTTTGCCGTTGTACCGACGAAACACATTCCGTCTATCCATTTTGAGGTAACTTGCATGGTGTCTTTTTTATCCGTAAAAGCATTAATCTGACATTGTAAACAATTTCAAGTGATAAACCTAGTCAGGCCGTCTGAAAAATACAATCAATTACAATTGGCCTAAACGCATTATTCGTCCCGATACGCCCAATGATTGACCGGCCCGTGCCCTGCCCCGATGCCCAAAGGATGGGAAATGGCGGCGGCAATATAGTTTTTTGCCGTTTGAACCGCCTCGGGCACGCTAAACCCTTTTGCCAACTCGGCAGTAATGCAGGCCGAAAACGTGCAGCCCGTGCCATGCGTATGCGGCGTTGGGAAACGTTTGCTGTTCAGCTCAATGGTTTCGTATGGCGTAAACAGCCAGTCGGTGCAATATTCGCTTTGGCTGTCGGCAAGATGGCCGCCTTTAATCACCACATTTTTCACACCCCAATCCTGAAGAATTTTGGCGGCGCGTTCCGCATCTTGACGGTTTTCAATATTAATACCCGTCAATGCCTGCGCTTCAGGCAGATTGGGGGTCAATACGTCCGTATGCGGCAGCAGCAGGCGTTTCATGGCTTCGACGGCTGAATTTTCCAACAACGGCGCACCGCCTTTGGCAATCATAACCGGATCCAACACGCGTTTGCCGAAATCGCATTCGGCAGTTTGTTCCGCCACGCATTCGATGATTTCCGCCGTACCCAGCATGCCGATTTTATAGGCGCGGATTTGGAAATCCTCCTGAATCGCAGCAATTTGCGCGGCAATCATGTCGGTCGGTATCGAATGCACTGCCGATACGCCCAAAGTATTTTGTGCGGTAACCGCGGTCAGTACACTGGTACCGAACACGCCGCGCATCTGAAATGTCTTCAAATCCGCCTGTATGCCCGCGCCGCCTCCGGAATCTGAGCCGGCAATCGTCAGCGTTTGAATAAAAAGTTCGTCCATCGTGTCCTCCTGTTTTTCAGACGGCCTTGTGTTTATCGTTGTTGAGAGCAGTTTGGTTTTATCCGCAAACAAAGGCATTCGCCGTCTATTTTTCCGAATGCCTTATCTGTTGTTTTACCAAAAACAAATGTATGTTCTCGGGCGAAATATCTTAACAAACAAAAGGCCATCTGAAAACTATTTTCATTTTCAGACGGCCTGTTCAATTTTAAACCTATTCAGGCTTAATCTTCGTATGCATCAATCGGCAAGCAGGAGCAAACCAGATTGCGGTCGCCATACACTTCATCTACCCGTTTGACGCTCGGCCAGAATTTGTTTTCGCGCACGAAAGGCAGCGGGAAGACGGCTTCTTCGCGGGAGTACGGATGCGCCCATTCGCCGGTTACATCTGCGGCGGTATGCGGAGCGTTGACCAGCGGGTTGTCCTCTTTCGGCCATTCGCCGCGCTCGACTTTCAGCACTTCCTGTTTGATTTGTTTCAGGGCGGCGATGAAGCGGTCGAGTTCGGCTTTGCTTTCGCTCTCGGTCGGCTCGATCATCAGCGTACCGGCAACAGGGAAGGAAACCGTCGGTGCGTGGAAGCCGTAGTCCATCAGGCGTTTGGCGATGTCGGTTTCGGTGATGCCGCTTTCGGCTTTGAGCGGACGCAAGTCGACGATACATTCGTGCGCGACGCGGCCATTTTTGCCTGTATACAGAATCGGATAGTCTTCGCTCAGACGTTTGGCAACGTAGTTGGCGTTGAGCAATGCCCAGCG
>NZ_JBQCVF010000263.1:0-1794 GCF_051962515.1 Neisseria sp. P0009.S007
ACCACAACGGCCTTTGGTTGGACGTCGGCACAGTCGAACGCCTGCAAGAAGCCGACCGTATCGCCCAAAGCTGGTAAAACAAAAGGGACGTATCCGATACGCCCCTTTTAATATTCAAGGCCGTCTGAAAACATTGATCAAATCATTTTCAGACGGCCTCAATCCATCAATCAAATTTTGCCCATTTCTTTTCTTTCTTCATTCCCAACAGGCCATTGGCAATCATCACGCACAATCCCGACCAAATCAGTCCGTAGCCGATCAATGCGCCGTCCTGCACCGGCTCGCCCAGCCACACAATCGACACAATAAAAAGCAATACAGGCTCCAAATAGCTCAACATGCCGAACACTGCTACCGGCAGCAATTGATTCGCCTTCAAATTCAAATGCATGGATATTGCACTATTAAAACCCAGCAACACAATAAAAAAGATTAAAACCGGTTTGGCCGCAATCATCGCCGGCGTATCCGTTGCCAGCAGAATATACGCCAACGCAAACGGCGTAATCATCATCAAATCAAAGGTCAGCCCGATTAAGGAAGGCACGCCCAACTTACGGCGCAGCAGATAATAAAACGGATAAGTACCGAACACCCATACAGTCGTCCACGAAAACGCGCCCGACCGCACCAATTCACATGCCACGCCTGCACACGCCAAGATTACCGCCACCCTCTGCAACCGGTTCAAACGCTCTTTAAACCAAATCCGTCCGCCCAGCATCATCGCCAAAGGAAACAGGAAATAACCCATGGCAATGTTTACCCCTTCCCCATTAACCGGCCCCCAGACAAACAGCCATAACTGGCTGGCAAATATCGGCGTCGGCAATACAATCAGCAGCCATCGTTTCCAATCTCGGCCGACGCCATAAGCAAAACGCATTGCCGCCTGCCAACCGTTGACCATCGTCATCAGCGCGCACAAAGCCGACAGCATGGCGACCATGCGCCAGGCAAACACCTCCGTCCCCGTCATAGGCCGCATCCACATACCGTACAGAAACAGCATGGAAAACAACAAATTGGACGCTATCGCAGCCAGCAAACCTTTGGATAAATTCGTCATTTCAGACGGCCTTTTGCAATCAATCAAAGTTAATATTGTAGAAAAAACGGATGAAAAAATTACTCATCTTTTTGAATGAAGTTTTACCGCAAACATCCGTTTCATTAAAGGCCGTCTGAAAACCATATCTTCAGGTTTTCAGACGGCCTTTCATTGCATCGAAGCAGTCTAATGCATCAACCCTGCTTCACAATATCCGACAGCGGCCAGCGCGGCTTGACATTGAATGCACCGACAGCCTGATGCTCGGCAAGTCGCATCGCGCCGACAAAGGCAATCATTGCGCCGTTATCAGTGCAATATGCCATCGGTGGGAAATAGACGTTGATTTTTTCTTCCTGTGGTTTGGATTTGCCTTTTTCAGACGGCATTTTGACGGTTAAGCGCGAAAATTCATCACGCAGTTTCCAGTTTGCACCCACGCCGCCGGCAACCACCAAAGTTCTGAAGCCGGTATCCAACAACGCTTTTTTGGCTTTGGCCGCCAATACGTCAACCACCGCATCTTGGAAAGCGCGGCAAATATCGTTACGCGTCTGTTCGGGAATTTCATCGCTACCGGTTTCGGTGCGGACTTTTTCGACAGCGGTCAAAACGGCTGTTTTCAAACCGGAAAAGCTCATCTGCAAATCGTGCGAATGGAGCATAGGACGTGGGAATGTGAAGGCATCAGGCGTGCCGAGTTTGGCCAGCTCGGATAATTTGGCACCGCCGGGATAAGG
>NZ_JBQCVF010000264.1:0-1791 GCF_051962515.1 Neisseria sp. P0009.S007
CTATCAAACCGGCCTTCAGGCGAACATGTCGGCTTGGGCATTATGCAGGAACGGGCCCAACGGATTAACGCAGAATTGGCCATTACATCGCAGATTGGGCAAGGTACGGCGGTTATGCTGACTTTGCCGCAACAAATGAGAACAGCATCATGACGATTAAAATTACCCTTATTGACGACCACACCCTATTTCGCAGCGGCATCAAAGCCCTGCTCTCCCGCCAGCCCGATTTTGAAGTCGTCGGCGAAGCTTCAGACGGCCTGGCCGGCGTAAAAATGGTCGAACAGCTTAAGCCTGACGTAGTTTTGTTGGACTTGGATATGCCGGTCATGAACGGCCGCGAAGCACTGGCTCAAATTTTGAGCATCAATCCTCAACTGACCGTCATCATGCTGACCGTTTCCGAAGACAGCGACGACTTGACCGAATGTATGCGTATGGGTGCAAAAGGCTTTTTGCTGAAAAACATCAACGCCGACTTCCTCTTGGAAAGCATTCGCAAAGCCGTCGATGGCGACAATGTCTTCTCTCCAGAAATGACCAGCCGCTTGGTGCAATCGCTGATTTCCCCTTCTCCTTCACGCTCCGACCACCTGCTGGCGCAGCTGACCCCGCGCGAAATGGAAATCTTGGGCTACCTTGCCGCCGGACACAGCAATAAAATCATTGCCCGCCATTTAAACTTGGCTGAGTCAACCGTCAAAGTGCATGTGCAGAACCTATTGCGCAAGCTGAATCTAAGCAGCCGCGTCCAAGCTGCGGTTTATGCGGTGCAACACAAAGTACCGCAACCGGTATTGTCTTAAAAAGGCCGTCTGAAACCTTCTTTTTAAAAGGTTTCAGGAAAAGCGTTTATTCGCTATAATCACGCCGATTTATATGCAGGGTTGTCTGATTTTTTCAGACGGCCTTTTTATTTGATTTCTCACTGATTTAAAACAACATGTCCGAAAACATTCCAGAAAATACACCCGAAAATACCGTTCCTGAAGAACACAAACGCAGCATCCGCAGTTTCGTCTTGCGTCAAGGCCATATGACCGCTGCCCAACAGCGCGCCATCGATACAATGTGGCCGCAATTTGGTGTGGACTTCCAAGAAGCTCCTTTGGATTTGAACCGCGCATTCGGCCGGGATAATCCTAAAGTTTTGGAAATCGGTTTCGGTATGGGCGTCGCGACAGTGGAAATCGCCAAACGTCTGCCCGATACCGACTTTTTAGCAATTGATGTTCACGGCCCGGGCGTCGGCAATATCTTGAAGCTGATTGAGGAAGAACACATTTCCAATATCCGCGTAATGCGTCATGATGCGGTGGAAGTAGTGGAAAAGATGCTGGAAGACGGTTCTTTAGACGGCATTCATATTTTCTTCCCTGACCCTTGGCACAAAAAACGTCACAATAAACGCCGCTTGGTACAAGTGCCGTTTGTTGAAAAGCTGCTGCCCAAACTCAAAAGCGGCGGCTATGTCCATATGGCGACCGACTGGGAAGAATACGCCGTGCAAATGCTGGAGGTTTTGAGCAGTTTCGACGCTTTGCAAAACACGGCTGCCGATTACGCCCCTACGCCCGATTATCGTCCTGAAACCAAATTTGAAGCCCGAGGCAAACGATTGGGTCATGGCGTTTGGGACTTGGTGTTCCGTAAAAAATAAAGCCGAACATAAAACACAAGGCCGTCTGAAATTTTTCAGACGGCCTTTTATCTTACTGATTAAGCCAAGAAAAGTTTATAAGCCGGATTATCGGTTTCTTCTTTATAAACATAACCCAAGCTCTCCAAGAA
>NZ_JBQCVF010000265.1:0-1780 GCF_051962515.1 Neisseria sp. P0009.S007
CAGGCCGTTTGAAGTTTTATTTAATGATTGTACAACCAGTTTTCGAGTTTTTGGCGATCGGTAATGTGCAGCAGGGCGGTATTGGCTTCTGCTGCTTGGACGGTGATGCTGGTTTCGCGCAACAGGCCTTGGCGGAAGAAATGGATGGTGGTGCGCGTGCCGATAGGCAGTTTGCTCCATTGCGCTGCAAGGTCGTTGCAGGCATAGCCGCCTAAGGCGATGATTTTATCTTGCGGGCAGAGTCCGGCATTTTCTGCGCTACCGCTATTAAATACATGAGTCAGAACGGCATGGTCGCTGTTTTGTTTGAAACGTGCGCCCAAATCGTTGGCTGGGGCAACCGATTGGGGTTCGCTTGCAAATGCTCCTCCGTGTTGGCGGGGCAGGGGGATAAAGTCGAGTTTGACACCTACGCTTTGCAGGCATTCTGCGAGCGGAAGGTCTTCGGTACTGTATAAGGCCGTCTGAAAGAAGGTTTCTAAATCTAAACCGGTTATTTCTTGACAACGGGATTGCCAGTGTTTTTCAGGTATGCCTTGATGGGTGTTGCACCAGTCATGATAGTGTTGCTGCATCACGCTGTCGAGGGTGTATTTACCCTGGCTTTTTTCACGGATGATGAGGTCGAGGCAAAGTGCGGCCAGTGCGCCTTTTTGATAGTAGCTGACGATGGCGTTGGGGCTGTTTTCGTCTTGTTTGTAGAACTTGTCCCACGCGCTGAAACTGGATTGGGCAAGTGTTTGTTTCAGACGGCCTTGTGTCTGCTGTACGCGTGTAATGCCTTGTGCAAGCAGGGTAAGGTAGGCTTCGGGGCTGATGGTTTTGCTTCTAGCAAGAAAGAGGTCGTCGTAGTAGGACGTAATGCCTTCAAATGCCCAAAGTTGCTCGGTGTAGTTTTCTTGGTCGAGATTGTAAGGTGCGAAGACGGCCGGTTTGATGGATTTAACATTCCATGCGTGGAAGTATTCATGGGAGAAGAGGCCGAGTAATTCGGTATAGGCTTTGTCGGCTTCGCCCATATCGTAAGATGGCAGGCTGTGGCGGTCGGCGAGTAGGGCGGTGCTGCTGATGTGTTCCAGTCCGCCGTAGAGGTTGTCGCCCAGATGTAGTAGGAAAAGGTATTCGGAAAACGGGGCAGGGGAGGGGAACATCGCCAACTCGGTTTCGCAGATTTTTTGAATATCGGCGAGGAAGCGGGCGCGGTCAAAATCGGGGTAGATACCGCTTAATGCAATACGATGGGGAATACCTTGTGCTTCAAAGTCGAGGAATTCGATGATGCCTGTTTCAACAGGGTGATCAATAAGCTCGGCATATGAGGCCGTCTGAAAAGGGGTTGCCGAAATTTGTGGCAGGGTTGTGGCTATCTGCCATGTATGTGGCAGGGTAGGAAATTCGACTTGGTGCGGTTGTTCCTCTTGTCCGTGTACTTTTAAGAATAGGCATGCGCCGTCGAAAAAGCCGCGCTCGGTACTGAGGAACGAGCCGCGAACTGATAAGTCGAATGCGTAAACAGTGTAGTAAATTTCCCACTCTCCACTGAGAGCAGGGGTTTGCCAATGGTTTTTGCTGGTTTGTGTCAGCGGCTGGGCTTTGCCGTTGCAGCGCGCGCTGATGTGCGTGATATGGCGGGCAAAGTCACGGATGAGATAGCTGCCGGGAACCCAGTTCGGCAGGCTGATTTCTGTTTCAGAATCATTGGTTTGAGCGAATGATAAGGTGATGTGCCATTCATGAGACAGGAAATTGGGGGTAATTTTGTAATTAATCATGGCTATTG
>NZ_JBQCVF010000266.1:0-1760 GCF_051962515.1 Neisseria sp. P0009.S007
CCGCCGCCGTCAGGCGAGTAGAGCCAAGATTGCGGCGAGGTTTCGCGCAGTTTGGCGTAGAACTTGAGCGCGTGGGCAGGATGGACGCGGTCGTCGCTGAGACTGGTGGTAATGAGCGCAGGCGGATAATCGATGCCGTCTGAAAGATTGTGATACGGCGACAATTCGCCCAGCCAGCGTTTGCAGACTTCGTATTTCTGCGGGTTGCCGTATTCGTCCGTCCAGCTTGCGCCGGCGGAGAGCAGCGGATAGCGGATCATGTCGGTCAGCGGCACTTCGCACACCAGCGCGCCTATGCTTTGCGGTTCGCGCACGAAGGCGGCGGCGGTAATCAGGCCGCCGTTGCTGCCGCCCTGCAAACCGATGTGTTCGGGCGAACTCATGCCGCGTTCGGACAAATCACGCACGACGGCAAGCAAATCGTCGACACTTTTGTGTTTGCTGATTCCCTGCGCCGCCTGATGCCAGCGCGGGCCGAACTCGCCGCCGCCGCGGATGTTTGCCAGTACAAAGGCGTTGCCCTCTTCCAGCCAGTATTTGCCGATGCTGCCCAGATAATGCGGCAGCTCGGGCACGCCGAAACCGCCGTAAGCATAGACCAGCGTCGGCGTGTCGGGCGCGGCGTTTTTGCCGACGTAGAAATAAGGGATGCGCTCGCCGTCGGACGACACCGCCCAAAACTGCCGCACTTCGATACCGTCTGAAACAAACTGCTGCGGCTGGCGGCGCATGACGGTCAGCTCCATCACGTTCAAATCCAGCGCAAACAGCGTCAGCGGCGTGGTGAAATCGCTGGCGGCAAGGTAAACCACGTCGCCGCCCCAAGGCTGGTCGGTCATTTCCAGCGCGCCCGAAGGCAGGCGCGGCAGTTCAGCCTCCTGCCATTTGCCATCAGTAAAACGCCACGCTTTCAGACGACCCTGTACGTTTTCCAGCAGGCTCGCTACCACAAAACGCTTGGTCGTTTCCACGCTTTCCAATGCCTGCGTTTCATCGGGCGCAAACAAAAGCTGCGCCGCCCCAATTTCGCCCCGATTCAGCTTCACCGCCACCAGCGCGCCGCTCGGATAGCTTTGGTTCGCGCGGTTCCAGTCCTTGCGCAGCGTCAGCAAAAGATGCCCCGCCAGATAGCCGACCACGTCGCAATCGGCGGGCAGGTTCAACGGTTTCGCCTCGCCTTCGGACGACACCTGCAAATAGGTTTTGGTGTAAAAACCGTCTGACGCTTCAATCAAATCAATCGGCGAACCCTGCGGATCGAGATAACGCCACGCGTTCACCATCATGCCGTCTTCGCCGATTTGGCACACCGGCAGGCTTTCCTCGAAACTTTTGCCGCGTTCCACCAGCCATACTTCGCGCGGATAGCCCGATTCGGTCAACTGGCGTTCGTCCCAGGCCGGACACACCCACACGCTGTTTTCATCGCGCCACGACACATGGTTTTTCCCCGCCGGAAAATGAAAACCGCCCTCGACCAGCCCGCCCGCCTCCAAATCCACTTCCAGCGTATAAGCCGTATCGCCGCCCGACTTGCTCAAAGTCAACAGCGCGCGGTTGGGCTGCTCCACCAAGTGCGACACGCCGCCCAGATACACATCGTCGCCGAGCAACTCGTCGAAATCCGCCACCGAAAACAGGATTTTCCACTCAGGATAGCCCGAACGGTAGGTCGCCGCCGTGCACACGCGGTACACGCCCTTCGGATATTCCGCGTCCTGATGGAAATGGTACATCCGCGCGCGGTGTTCCTGACAAAA
>NZ_JBQCVF010000267.1:0-1757 GCF_051962515.1 Neisseria sp. P0009.S007
AATGAAATATGAAATTCGGTTAGTTTTTCAGACAATCTGTCTCAATCTTCCATCAACATGGATTCTGGAACATAGGCGGCATTATCAAATTTGGTAAATTGACCCATCCAAGTGAGGAATACTTTCCCGACGGGACCGTTACGGTGTTTACCGATAATACATTCCGCCAAGCCTTTTGCGGGTGATTCTGAGTTGTAGTATTCATCACGATACATAAACATAATCAAGTCGGCATCTTGTTCGATTGCGCCGGATTCACGCAAGTCGGACATCATCGGGCGTTTGTCGGTACGCTGCTCAACGGTACGGCTTAACTGCGACAGTGCAATGACGGGAACTTGCAATTCTTTGGCTAATGCTTTGAGTGAGCGGGAAATTTCGCCAAGCTCGGAAGCGCGGTTGTCAGAACGGCCGGAGCCTGACATTAATTGCAGGTAGTCGATGACGATCAAGCCCAATTTACCGTTGAACTGGCGGGCAAGACGACGGGCGCGGGCGCGCAGTTCGAGTGCAGTCAAACCCGGCGTTTCATCGATATACATGGGTGCATCGGAGAGTTTAACGACCGCCTCGTTCAGACGGCCCCAGTGTTCGTCTTGTAATCTGCCGGTTTTTAAAACGCTTTGATCCAAACGTCCGACAGAACCCAGCATACGCATAACCAGCTGCGCACCGCCCATTTCCATCGAGAATACGGCAACAGGCAGCTTGCCCTCTACGGCAACGTGTTCTGCGATGTTGATCGAAAAGGCGGTTTTACCCATGGAAGGACGGCCTGCGACGATGATCAAATCGCCCGGTTGGAGGCCTGATGTTTTTTTATCGAGGTCGATAAAGCCTGTCGATATACCGGTTACTTCATCAGGATTGTCGCGCGAATAAAGCATATCGATGCGCTCGACCACTTCTTTCAAAAGGTCGGGCATCTCAAGGAAGCCTTGTTTGGATTTGGCGGTACTTTCGGCAATTTGGAATACTTTGTTTTCCGCCTCGTCCAAAAGCTGACCTGCATCGCGCCCTTGTGGATTGTATGCGCTACGCGCAATTTCCGTGCCGACTTCGGCAAGCTGGCGCATGATGGAACGTTCTCGCACGATTTCGGCGTAGCGGCGGATATTGGCAGCGGATGGCGTGTTTTGCGCCAGTGTAATCAGATAGTTGAATCCGCCTGCTGCTTCCAATTCTTCATTGCGTTCCAAACTTTCTTGAACGGTAATGACGTCGGCAGGGCGGCTTTCGTTAATCAGGTTGGCAATGGCACGAAAAATCAGGCGGTGTTCGTGGCGGTAGAAATCCTCGCCGGAAACGACATCGGCAATACGGTCCCAAGCAGAATTTTCCAGCATCAGGCCGCCCAATACGGATTGCTCCGCTTCTGTGGAATGTGGCGGCAGTGATAATGCGCTGATTTCACGGTCTTCAGACGGCATATCGGAATAATTGCTCATGACGGGCATCTCTGGCTGGAAAATTGTAATCCGCTATTATAACGCAGTGTAAGTTCAATTGGTTTGTTTAGGCTAAAGCAGGTAAAATAGCTATGTTGTCAATATGACGACGTACACTACCAAAATATAAATATCAATAATTAGGAGCATAAAAATGGAACACAAGCTGCCACAATTGCCTTATGAACTGGATGCGTTATCTCCCCATCTGACCAAAGAAACTTTGGAGTTTCACTACGGCAAACACCATCAAACTTACATCACCAATTTGAAC
This sequence comes from Neisseria sp. P0009.S007, assembly GCF_051962515.1. Lineage (NCBI taxonomy): Bacteria > Pseudomonadati > Pseudomonadota > Betaproteobacteria > Neisseriales > Neisseriaceae > Neisseria > Neisseria sp. P0009.S007. The sequence continues at coordinate 1,723 of NZ_JBQCVF010000267.1, forward strand.
AATCAAATCAAAGGCACTGAGTTTGAAGAAATGCC
>NZ_JBQCVF010000268.1:0-1757 GCF_051962515.1 Neisseria sp. P0009.S007
AATGAAATATGAAATTCGGTTAGTTTTTCAGACAATCTGTCTCAATCTTCCATCAACATGGATTCTGGAACATAGGCAGCATTATCAAATTTGGTAAATTGGCCCATCCAAGTGAGGAATACTTTTCCGACGGGACCGTTACGGTGTTTGCCGATAATACATTCCGCCAAGCCTTTTGCGGGTGATTCTGAGTTGTAGTATTCATCACGATACATAAACATAATTAAGTCGGCATCTTGTTCGATTGCGCCGGATTCACGCAAGTCGGACATCATCGGCCGTTTGTCGGTACGTTGTTCAACAGTACGGCTCAACTGCGACAGGGCAATGACGGGAACTTGCAATTCTTTGGCCAATGCTTTGAGTGAGCGGGAAATTTCGCCAAGCTCGGAAGCGCGGTTGTCAGAACGGCCGGAGCCTGACATCAATTGCAGGTAGTCGATGACGATCAAACCCAATTTGCCGTTGAACTGGCGCGCAAGACGACGGGCGCGGGCGCGCAGTTCTAGCGCGGTCAAGCCCGGCGTTTCATCGATATACATGGGTGCATCGGAGAGTTTGACGACCGCTTCGTTCAGACGGCCCCAGTGTTCGTCTTGCAATCTGCCGGTTTTTAAGACGCTTTGATCCAAACGTCCTACCGAACCCAGCATACGCATGACCAGCTGTGCACCGCCCATCTCCATGGAGAATACGGCGACAGGTAATTTGTTTTCTACGGCAACGTGTTCCGCAATATTGATCGAAAAGGCAGTTTTACCCATGGAAGGACGGCCTGCGACGATAATCAAATCGCCCGGTTGGAGACCTGATGTTTTTTTGTCAAGGTCGATAAAACCTGTCGATATGCCGGTTACTTCATCAGGATTGTCTCGCGAATAAAGCATATCGATGCGTTCGACCACTTCTTTCAAAAGGTCGGGCATCTCAAGGAAGCCTTGTTTGGATTTGGCGGTAATTTCGGCGATTTGGAATACTTTGTTTTCTGCCTCGTCCAAAAGCTGGCCTGCATCGCGCCCTTGCGGATTGTATGCGTTACGCGCAATTTCCGTGCCGACTTCGGCAAGCTGGCGCATGATGGAACGTTCGCGCACGATTTCGGCGTAGCGGCGGATATTGGCAGCAGATGGCGTGTTTTGCGCCAGTGTAATCAGATAGTTGAATCCGCCTGCAGCTTCCAATTCTTCATTGCGTTCCAAATTTTCTTGGACGGTAATGACGTCGGCAGGACGGCTTTCATTAATCAGGTTGGCAATAGCACGAAAAATCAGGCGATGTTCGTGACGGTAGAAATCCTCGCCGGAAACGACATCGGCAATACGGTCCCAAGCAGAATTTTCCAGCATCAGGCCGCCTAAGACGGATTGCTCCGCTTCTGTGGAATGTGGCGGCAGTGACAATGCGCTGATTTCACGGTCTTCAGACGGCATATCGGAATAATTGCTCATGACGGGCATCTCTGGCTGGAAAATTGCAATCCACTATTATAGCGCAGTGTAAGTTCAATTGGTTTGTTTAGGCTAAAGCAGGTAAAATAGCAATGTTGTCGATTTGACAACACACACTACCAAAATATAAATATCAATAATTAGGAGCATAAAAATGGAACACAAGCTACCACAATTGCCTTATGAACTGGATGCGTTGTCCCCTCATCTGACCAAAGAAACTTTGGAGTTCCACTACGGCAAACACCATCAAACTTACATCACCAATTTGAACAATCAAATCAAAGGCACTGAGTTTGAAGAAATGCC
>NZ_JBQCVF010000269.1:0-1753 GCF_051962515.1 Neisseria sp. P0009.S007
CAAGGTTACAACCGCATTCCACTCGTTCAAGAGCTGCTTGCCGACTTGGACACACCGCTCTCAATCTACCTCAAACTCGCCAACAAGCCTTTCACCTACCTGCTCGAATCCGTTGTCGGCGGCGAACGTTTCGGCCGTTATTCCTTTATCGGCCTGCCTTGCAGCCACTATCTCAAAGTCAGTGGCAAACACGTCGATGTTTACCAAAACGGCGAAATCGTTGAACAACACGACGGCAATCCGCTGCCCTTTATCGAAGCCTTCCACAACCGTTTCAAAACGCCCGAAATCCCAAGCCTGCCGCGCTTTACCGGCGGACTGGTCGGCTACTTCGGTTACGAAACCATCTACAATTTCGAACACTTCGCCCACCGCCTCAAAAACACCGCCAAAGCCGATCCGCTCGGCACGCCCGACATCTTGCTGATGCTGTCGCAAGAGTTGGCGGTTATCGACAATTTAAGCGGCAAAATCCACCTCATTGTTTACGCTGATCCCTTGCAGCCCGACGGCTACGAACGCGCCCGCGAACGCCTCGAAGACATCCGCACCCAGTTGCGCCAAAGCTGCGCCATCCCGCTTTCGCTCGGCAGCAAACACACCGAAGCCGTCAGCGAGTTCGGTGAAGAGCCGTTCAAAACCTGCGTCGATAAAATCAAAGACTACATCTTCGCAGGCGACTGTATGCAGGTCGTCCCCAGCCAGCGCATGAGCATGGAATTCACCGACAGCCCGCTCGCCCTCTACCGCGCTCTGCGCACGCTCAACCCTTCGCCTTACCTCTTTTACTACGATTTCGGCGATTTCCACATCGTCGGTTCCTCGCCCGAAATCCTTGTCCGCCGCGAACGCGACGATGTCATCGTCCGCCCCATCGCTGGTACGCGCCTGCGCGGTAAAACCCCCGCCGAAGACCTTGCCAACGAGCAGGACTTGTTAAGTGACGCCAAAGAAATCGCCGAACACGTCATGCTCATCGATTTAGGGCGCAACGACGTCGGCCGCATCAGCAAAACGGGCGAAGTCAAAGTAACCGACAAAATGGTGATTGAAAAATACTCCCATGTGATGCACATCGTTTCCAACGTCGAAGGTCGTCTGAAAGAGGGCGTCACCAACATGGACATCCTCGCCGCCACATTCCCCGCCGGCACACTTTCCGGCGCACCCAAAGTCCGTGCCATGGAAATCATCGAAGAAGTCGAACCGAGCAAACGCGGCATCTACGGCGGCGCCGTCGGCGTATGGGGTTTCAACAACGACATGGATTTGGCGATTGCCATCCGCACCGCCGTAGTGAAAAACAATACCCTATACGTCCAAAGCGGCGCAGGCATCGTCGCCGACTCCGACCCGACTTCCGAATGGCAGGAAACGCAGAATAAGGCCCGAGCAGTGGTCAGGGCGGCGCAGATGGTACAGGAAGGGTTAGATAGGTAAAATCAGTCTTTATATTAATTTTATATTTAGGTATTAGTATGACTATAAAAGCAGACACATTATTCCATTTTACTCCTAGGGAAGATTATTTATTTGATATCCTAGAGAATGGGTTTTGGCCTAGGTATTGCCGAGAGGATATCGGCTGGGCTAAAAATAAAAACTTTGAATTTTGTGCATATCCTATGGTATGTTTTTGTGATATTCCATTATCAAAAATTTCAGAACATACTGAATTTTATGGGGAATTTGGTATTGGAATGACAAAAGAATGGGCTATTGAGCATGAGTTGTCGCCTATTTGGTATGTATT
>NZ_JBQCVF010000270.1:0-1744 GCF_051962515.1 Neisseria sp. P0009.S007
AAAGAAATGCTGCCTATCGTGGACAAACCTCTGATTCAATATGCAGTTGAAGAAGCGGTTGAAGCCGGCTGTACTGAAATGGTGTTCATCACCGGCCGTAACAAACGCAGTATCGAAGACCATTTCGACAAAGCATACGAGTTGGAAACCGAATTGGAATTGCGTCAAAAAGACAAACTGTTGGCGCACGTTCGCGATATCCTGCCTTCCAACATTACCTGCATGTACATCCGTCAAACTGAAGCATTGGGTTTGGGGCATGCCGTATTGTGCGCGCAAGCTGCCGTCGGTAATGAACCTTTTGCCGTTATTTTGGCAGACGATTTGATTGATGCGCCTAAAGGCGCGCTAAAACAAATGGTTGACGTGTATAACCAAAGCGGCAACAGCGTTTTAGGCGTTGAAACCATCGATCCTTCCCAAACAGGCTCTTACGGTATCGTTGAAGTTGAAAAGCTGAAAAGCTATCAACGTGTAGTCAATATTGTTGAAAAACCAAAACCGGAAGAAGCGCCTTCCAATCTTGCTGTTGTCGGCCGCTACATCCTGACTCCGCGTATTTTTGACTTGTTGACCAACCTGCCCCGCGGCGCCGGTAACGAAATCCAACTGACAGACGGTATCGCCCGCCTGCTCGACCATGAGTTTGTGTTGGCTCATGCGTTTGATGGCAAACGCTACGACTGCGGCAGCAAATTGGGTTACCTTGAAGCAACCGTGGCTTATGGTTTGAAACACCATGAAACCGGCGAACAATTCAAAGAATTACTCAAGCAATACGCTTAAGCCCAGCCATTATAAAAAGGCCGTCTGAAATTTCAGACGGCCTTTTTCTACACTTATTTCTTCCAATATGCCGGAGTAAACAAAATTAAAACGGTAAAAATCTCCAAACGTCCCAACAACATCACCGCCGTACACAGCCACTTCTGCACATCGCTCAGCGCGGCATAATTATGCGACGGACCAACTGCGCCCAAACCCGGCCCTGCATTGGTAATACAGGCAATGACTGCCGTGAAGGCGGATAAAAAGTCCAAGCCTGCGGCCATCAGTAAAAAGCTGAATACGATGACCGTCATAAAGTAAATAAAAATGAACGACATAACGGTCAGCGCCATACGATCCGGAATGGAGCGATTGTTGACCTTTACCGTACGAACCGCACGCGGGTGCAGCAAAATCAACATCTCGCGCAAGCTGAATTTAAACAATACCAACGCACGCACGTTTTTAATACCGCCACCCATAGAGCCTGAGCTTGCCAACACGTTAGAGAGGAAAAACATCCACAGCGACACAATCAGCGGCCATTGAGCAAAGTCAGTATTGGAAAAACCGCTGGCCAATCCTATGGACACAAAGTTGAAGCTGACAAAACGCAAAGCTTCGCCAAGGCTTTGGTACACGTCCTGCTGCCACAGATACAATGCCGAAATCAAAATACTGCCCGACAAAACCAGCAGCATGGTGCGGCATTCTTCATCCTTCCAATACACCCGCCAAGAGCGGTTGCCCAGCGCAGTAAAATGGCTGGCAAAATTGATACCGCCCCAGACAGTAAAAAACATCAACGTCCATTCGACTGCCACAGAATCAAAATAGGCAACGCTGTCATCATGTGTCGAAAAACCGCCCAAGGCCACTGCCGACATCGCATGGCACAAGGCATCAAACCAACCCATACCGGCAATATGTAAGGATACAAAAGCCGCAGCAGTTGTCAGCGCATAGGCAAACCATA
>NZ_JBQCVF010000271.1:0-1735 GCF_051962515.1 Neisseria sp. P0009.S007
TTAGTGTATGCTTCAAGCGAAAAATCTTCTTCATTTAATCCTAAATCTGGGTAAACAATTTCATTCTCAATTTCCCAGCTAACTATTCTTATCAAATAATAGGTTTCATCTGTCAATAGCTCGCCTTTTGTATTGACAATCACTACCTTGCTCATGCCAAAATTATGTTCAAACCCGTATTTTTTAATAAATTCCAAAAAACGCTCTGACATAATAAAGAAGTCACTATATGGCAGAAAATCAAAAGTAACACTCCTTGCTTTTTTTAAGCAGACATAAACTTTTTCAGGCATTTTCGGGATTTCTTGTCCCTTTACAAACCAACTCCACGGAAAGTCAAAATCAGGATGCGTTTTCTTAGGGTTAAACTTCTCTGATATACCCACAGCTCCACTACTTACTCGTGGCAACCCCATTTTTTCTGCTTTATCCATGCTTTGTAGGGCATATCCCCATACTAGTAATTTTTTCATAATATCCTCCTAATCTAATCGTTTGGGCGAGTTGGTAGATCCGCACCCTCCAACGGATAAAGACTTACTTAAGCGTTTTTTCAACCTTTTTTGTAAATTCTGTACACGTTTTCGCGCTTGTGCTGCTGTAATCTTTCCTTGTTGAAATTCGCCTCTTATTTTTTGCAACTCGCGACTTACACTATCACTGTAGTTATTATGCGATCCTCGATGGAAAAATTCTCTAAGTGAACTTCGAGCATCTGCTTCAGTTGAAGGCATATACAGACCATTAGTCCAACTATCTCTGCCTAATCCTTTGCCTTTCATGCCAATACTGTTAAAAAATGCTTTGTTTTCTTTCCAAACCGCCTGTGGAATTAAATGGTGTGTCTGCCAAGAAGAAGCTGGACGGAACACTCCCTGAGATTCCATACTCTTACGCAAGCGATAGCCACTCTCCCCCAATGGGTCAATCCATTCTTGAGTATTTGGAGCAAACTGATACAGGTTATCCCCGCCCAACAACCCAATCGGGTCCTGATTCACAAACCGACCGGCCTCAGGCTCGTAATAGCGCATCAGGTTGTAATGCAGTCCGGTCTCTTCATCATAATACTGGTTTTGCAGTCGGAACGGCTGATGTGCATCCTTATAAACGCGTTCATCCTTTTTCAGACGACCCCAGGCGGTGTATTTGCCGTACCACAGAAGATTGCCGTGGATATCGGTCATCTCGCGCGGTATGCCGATTTGGTCGTTGTGGAAATAGGCGAGGTATTGTTTGCCATCTTTGGCGTTGTCAAAGATTTGCGCCAGCGGTTCGTAGCTGTCTTGGTCGGTGTAGATATAGGTATAGCTGCCTTTGTAGGTGTACTCCTGCAACAAGCTGCTGCCTTCCCAGACGAAGTGGGTGCGTTTCGGATCGGTACTCGTCCAGGCGAGTTTGTCTTGGCGCTCTTTGGAAAGGCGGCGTCCGAACGGGTCGTAGGCGTATGTCCAGATTTCGGTGTTGCCGACGGGCTTTTTGATTTCGGCGCGGACGAGTTGGTTTTCTAAATCGTATTGGTAATATTGGTTTTCGCCATTAGGCAACTGGCGGTAGATCAGGTTGTTAAAGAACAAATGGTTCAGACGACCTCAAAGAAGATATTGAGGCCGTCTGAAAACCTTGCGTTGGATTCAATGCTTTATCTAGATGGCGATTATCATGTTTTTTATTTAAGCATAGTTTAATTTAAAAACAACAAGCTTCCCCTCAGGATATTTACCTTCCCATCCAC
>NZ_JBQCVF010000272.1:0-1722 GCF_051962515.1 Neisseria sp. P0009.S007
GTCAAACAAATTACCGACAACCAATTTATGGAAGTCCTTATGGCGCCGAAGTTCACCGCCGAAGCCCTCGAAATCGCTGCCGCCAAGAAAAACGTGCGCGTATTGGAAGTGCCGCTTGAGGCAGGTGCCAACCGCTTCGAACTCAAACGCGTCGGCGGCGGACTATTGGTGCAAACGCCCGATATCCACCGCCTCAGCCGCGCCGATTTGAAAGTCGTCTCCAAACGCCAACCGACCGAGGAAGAATGGAACGACCTGATGTTTGTCTGGAACGTCGCAAAATACGTCAAATCCAACGCCATCGTCTTCGGCAAAGGCGGTCAAACCTACGGCATCGGCGCAGGCCAAATGAGCCGCGTGGACAGCACCCGCATCGCCGCCCGCAAAGCGCAAGATGCCAATCTCGACCTCAACGGCGCCTGTGCCGCTTCCGATGCCTTCTTCCCATTCCGCGACGGCGTGGATGTCATTGCCGAGCAGGGCATCAAAGCCATCATCCATCCGGCAGGCTCCATGCGCGACCAAGAAGTCTTTGACGCAGCGGACGAACACGGCATCGCCATGGTCGTAACCGGCATCCGCCATTTCCGCCACTAATAAGCTGATATAAAATGAAGGCCGTCTGAAAACCGATTTCAGACGGCCTAAGTTTTAATAAATGGGATAAGTCATGTCTTTTAGCCAAGCTGAGTTGGCAGATTTTGCTGCCAATCTTTTTGTTAACTATGACGAAGGTTTTGAAGGGGATACGCCGCTTACGGATGAGATTATTGCACGCGTGGAAGAGGAGCTGGGCTATTCTCTGCCCATTGATTATATAGCTTTGATGCGCCTGAAAAATGGCGGTAGTTTGAAACGTTGTTTTTTTCGTTATGCCGATACGGATGGATATGAATGCGAACTAATGGTTCGTGGTATATATGGTATTGGTTTTGCGAATAATAATGCCTTGTGCGGTCAAATGGGTAGCCGTTTTTTGGAGGATTCCAAAAATCACGCATTGCCGCATATTGGTGTTTACTTTGCCGAAGAAGATAGCGGGCACGGATTTTTTGCGCTGGATTACCGCAATATAAATGCCGATGGTGAGCCATCGGTTATCAATATTTATTTGGATAATTTTCATGAGGAATATATTGCCGACAGCTTTGCTGATTTTGTCCGTCGTTTGACTGCAGACGAGTAAGTAGAGCGGATAAGTAGTTAGGATTTCAAATATTCCTGTTACCGATAAGCTGATATAAAATAAAGGCCGTCTGAAAACAAAGTTTCAATATCGTGAAACCCGTTTTCAGACGGCCTTCTTTAATCATCAAACAATTTAGCGGCTTAACTGCAAATCAGGATAAAGCAACTAAGCCCCAGCCCGTCCAATTCATGCAGCAACGCAACGCCACAAAAGTCTAAAACCAACCCACTCAGAGAAAAAAACATGAAACACATTCTCCTCATCCTTGCCCTCGCCACACTCACCGCCTGCGCCTCCAGCCATACCGGTGGCTACGGCTATGCCGGCAACAACGGCGCTTCCGCAGGCGTGACCCAAACATTCCGTTGGTAAGGCCGTCTGAAAAAACAACACAGTTTTCTACAATAGAGAACAAACAAATCCCAAACGTAAAGGCAAGTTTTACACTTGCCTTTTTAACGCTGTCCATCGGCTCAATAGCGCATAAATTCGTATCATTTGGTTACTATTTATATGTTAGGAAAGGTCAAGGC
>NZ_JBQCVF010000273.1:0-1708 GCF_051962515.1 Neisseria sp. P0009.S007
GTTCAATCAGTTTCATCGCGTACCTTAGTAATGAATAACAGCGCGGATCGATTTACCTTCATGCATTAACTCAAAGGCTTCATTAATTTGATCGAGCGTCATTGTGTGGGTCACAAACGGTTCTAACTCGATATCGCCTTTCATTGAATCTTCCACCATTTTCGGCAGTTCAGAGCGGCCTTTCACGCCACCAAACGCCGTGCCTTTCCAAACACGACCGGTTACCAACTGGAACGGGCGAGTTGAAATTTCTTGCCCTGCACCCGCTACGCCGATGATAATGGATTGTCCCCAACCACGATGTGCGCTTTCTAATGCTTGACGCATCACGTTTACATTGCCGATACATTCAAAGGTATGGTCAATACCCCATTTATTGATGTCTAACAACACATCTTTGATTGGTTTATCGTAATCGTTAGGATTTAAACAATCCGTTGCACCAAATTGTTTTGCCAGCTCGAATTTTGCAGGATTGGTATCAATAGCAATAATACGACCCGCTTTAGCTTGACGTGCACCTTGCACCACAGCTAAACCAATCGCCCCTAAACCAAACACTGCAACAGAGTCGCCTTCTTGCACTTTTGCCGTATTATGTACCGCACCAATACCTGTGGTAACGCCGCAGCCGAGTAAACATACTTGTTCGTGGTTTGCTTCCGGGTTGATTTTCGCCAGTGAAACTTCGGCAACAACTGAGTATTCACTGAAAGTCGAACAGCCCATATAGTGATAGATCGGCTGACCTTGATAAGAAAAACGCGTCGTGCCATCTGGCATTAAGCCTTTACCTTGTGTATCACGCACTGAAACGCATAAGTTGGTTTTACCTGAACGACAAAACTCACATTCGCCACATTCAGCGGTGTAAAGAGGAATGACGTGATCACCTGGTTTTACGCTTGACACACCTTCGCCCACAGCAACGACCACACCCGCACCTTCGTGTCCAAGCACCACAGGGAATACGCCTTCAGGATCGCTTCCTGACAACGTAAACGCATCAGTATGGCACACACCAGTGTGAGTGTTACGAATTAACACCTCGCCTTTGCGTGGCATTTCTACGTCGATTTCCACAATTTGTAAGGGTTGATTTGGGGAGAATGCCACCGCCGCACGAGATTTGATGGTTGGATTGGTTTGTTTAATTTCCATTATTTTTGCCTTTTAATTCATTAATAAAGTTATCTAGCCTACGAAAGATAACCACAGTTTATACTTTGGAACCCACCCTGAAGCAAGCATTTTTGCAATTTTGGCTCCGGCGATAGCTTGATCGACTAAAGGGCTGCCATGTAATTGGCGGTTAAAGGCTTCCGAATATTTCCCTTAGTCATGAAGCTGTCCAGTATGGCAGGCACCGAATACCCGAGCAAACTCCACCGCCATTTCCCCAACATTGACCAAATGGCTTTGTAAGGTTTGCCAATGTTCGTAAGGCAAGAGATTACCGAGTTTGTCTTGGGCAGAATGGGCGTAGTAAATTAGGGTTTTCATATTGAAATTCTAAAAAATTTAAACTGATATTATGCAATGATAATATGATATTAAATTTAATATGCAAATAGAAAAAATGCTGTCTGAAACTTTTTCAGACGGCATTGTTATTGATTACCCTTTATGACTTGCTTCTAATATCCTTCACAGCTTTCACTAAAGCTTCGGAAAGCGAAGGATCAAAAGAAGAGCGGTCTGCTTGGAC
>NZ_JBQCVF010000274.1:0-1707 GCF_051962515.1 Neisseria sp. P0009.S007
ATTTTAAGCTCATTTTTTAGACAAAATAAAACGGGAAACCCTTATAAAATAAGGATTTCCCGTTGAGGTATTGTAGCACTGCGAAATGAGAAAGGGAGCTACAACGCTCCGAACTGCTAGAAGAACGCCGCGAAGATTGTAGCACTGCGAAATGAGAAAGGGAGCTACAACAATTGAAACAGACGCGCCCTCGATAAAGTCATTGTAGCACTGCGAAATGAGAAAGGGAGCTACAACAATAACCGCGCGCTTCGATTTGAGTAGCGGATTGTAGCACTGCGAAATGAGAAAGGGAGCTACAACGACTGAATACCATCCACGCCCATCACGGTCATTGTAGCACTGCGAAATGAGAAAGGGAGCTACAACCTGACAAAGATAAAGACGAATTTGATTTTAATTGTAGCACTGCGAAATGAGAAAGGGAGCTACAACAGCTCTAAAACAGTAGTATCGGGAGCCTGAATTGTAGCACTGCGAAATGAGAAAGGGAGCTACAACGTGAATCAACTCACACAAGAAACAATTGAGATTGTAGCACTGCGAAATGAGAAAGGGAGCTACAACTACGGCAGGATTCAAAGACCTTCGCACCTGATTGTAGCACTGCGAAATGAGAAAGGGAGCTACAACTAATTTACTAAAACTTATAGGAGTATTAAAATTGTAGCACTGCGAAATGAGAAAGGGAGCTACAACCGCTGCTGTCGCATATTTTTTCAGGTAGCCATTGTAGCACTGCGAAATGAGAAAGGGAGCTACAACAAGCCGCGCTTGTATGTTTGGCTGTACCGTATTGTAGCACTGCGAAATGAGAAAGGGAGCTACAACTGGGCAAACCACCCACTTAATACCCAAACAATTGTAGCACTGCGAAATGAGAAAGGGAGCTACAACTAGCCGTTGCTCCTATCCGCGTGAACAAGGATTGTAGCACTGCGAAATGAGAAAGGGAGCTACAACCTACCTAGGCACATACTTGTATTCTACTTTATTGTAGCACTGCGAAATGAGAAAGGGAGCTAAAACGGTTCAGACTGTACTGAACAAACCCATTGAATTGTAGCACTGCGAAATGAGAAAGGGAGCTACAACGTGTACTTAGGTACAGTGTTTGCCGTAGATATTGTAGCACTGCGAAATGAGAAAGGGAGCTACAACACGTCCCATAAATTGAAGCTCAAACCGACAATTGTAGCACTGCGAAATGAGAAAGGGAGCTACAACGCCATTTTTACTCCAACGCATTCAGAGTTTATTGTAGCACTGCGAAATGAGAAAGGGAGCTACAACCTTATAAGCTGATCATCAAACGCGGAGCGAATTGTAGCACTGCGAAATGAGAAAGGGAGCTACAACAACAATAAATGACGTCGCCAATCTTTTAGGATTGTAGCACTGCGAAATGAGAAAGGGAGCTACAACGCGGACTGGCTACGTATCTTGCTGGAAGACATTGTAGCACTGCGAAATGAGAAAGAGGCTATTCAAATAAAAAAGCACCACCTAAACAGGTAGTGCTTTCATATCAATTTGCTTATTCAGCAGAATCAGCTGCTTTTTCAACCAATTCAACCAATGCCAAAGGAGCATTGTCGCCTTTACGGAAACCGTATTTCAGTACACGAACATAGCCGCCGTTACGAGCAGCAAAGCGTGGACCCAATTCGTCAAACAATTTAACTACAACATCACGATCGCGAGTGC
>NZ_JBQCVF010000275.1:0-1705 GCF_051962515.1 Neisseria sp. P0009.S007
GTAAAATAAGCCGCATGAGAACATCATTTACATAAGGGAAACCCATGAAATCTTCCGTACTCAAAACCTGTCTGATAACAGCCCTTCTCTCTTCCGCCGCCCTGACCGGCGCGGCCGAGGTGTACACTTGGAAAGGCGCATCGGGCAACAGCTATTCCGATACGCCAAACCGCCTGCAACCGAAGCGTTCCGGCGTGGTCAACATCCGCACGCACAATGTCAAACCTGCCGTTGCACCTGCTTCGGCGGCATCTGAGCCGGTTGCTGAGCAACCCAACGAACAGGTTGCGGAACAAAACAAACAAATTGAAGAACGCAATAAAAAAATCGAAGAGCAAAACCGCCAAAATAAGCTGGAAAACTGCAAAATCGCCAAAATCAACCGCCAAGTCGCCGAAAGCGCACGCTTGGCCAATCGCGACAGCCTGATTAAACAATACCAAAACGACGTCAATAAATACTGCAATTAAGCTCTCAAATAACAATATCAAAAAGGCCGTCTGAAATTAAATTTCAGACGGCCTTCATCGTTCAGTCCATCAATAATACAGTTGAACCAACAACAAACCGAACGCCAGACTAAATGCCATGCTCAACAAGCCCGGAATCATGAAGCTGTGGTTGAAGATAAATTTGCCGATTCTGGTTGAACCGGTTACGTCAAAGTCGATGGAAGCGATAATCGGGCCGTAGTTCGGAATGAAGAAATAGCCGTTTACCGCGACAAATGTGCCGATGATGATGGGCGCAGGAATACCCAGTTTGATAGCGATTGGGAACAGCGTTGCCACTGTCGCGCCTTGGCTGTTGACCAATACCGACAAGATAAACAAGGCAAAGGCAAAGGTCCATGGTGCAGATTCAACCAAATGACTGACGGTCGATTCCACTTCTGCCAAGTGGCCGTTCATCAAGGTATCGCCCAACCAAGCAACACCAAACACTGCAATCACGGCACGCATACCGGCATGGAATACCGAACCTCGGGTAATCGCATCGCCATTGGGTTTACACGCCAAAATAATCAGCGCAGAAGCAGACAGCATCACGATTTCAATCGTATGTGCCATGCCCATAGGCTTGATCGCACCATCGTGTTCAAAAGCCGGACGCAACTCAGGCAGCGCACCCATCACAACCACCAGCAATGCCGCAGTCAAGAAAATACCGACCGACAATTTGGCTTTCGGCGAAATGGTGACATCGGTTTTTTGCTCCTCCACATCGATGTATTCTTTCACATAGTTCGGGTCTTTCAACAAAGCCTGATAATGCGGATCGTCTTTCAACTCTTTGCCTAGTTTGTTTACGAACACGCAAGCCAAACCGATACCCAAAATCGTGGACGGAACGGTGACTTTCAACACGTCCGCCATCGTGATGTGCTGCGGCTCAAGCATGGAGACGCAGGCAACAACGGCAGCGGCAATCGGGCTGGCGACAATCGCAAATTGGGAAGCGATAACCGCCATTGTCAAAGGACGGGAAGGACGGATGCCATTGCGACGGCTGACTTCGGCAATCACGGGCAAGACCGAGTAAGCCACATGGCCTGTACCTGCCAACACGGTAAAGGTGTATGTTACCGCCGGCGCGATAAAAGTGATGTATTTCGGATTGCGGTGCAGCACGCGCGTGGCAATCTTAATCATATAGTCCAAACCGCCGCTGGCCTGCATGGCCGCCGCGGCAGACACTACCGCCA
>NZ_JBQCVF010000276.1:0-1704 GCF_051962515.1 Neisseria sp. P0009.S007
CTGCTGCCGCTGGGCAGATACAGCGAAATTACCGACAACTTGCCGAAATCGCAACGGACAAAACGGCCTTCTCTGTCAAATTCTTCAATGCCCATGCCGATTTGCACATTGTCGGGTTTGCGTTTGCTGTACACCGCCACGCCGCTGTAACCGCGCTTTTCGGCGCAATGCCAGTAGCCGTGCATACCGTGCGGATTTTTCATATCGTCTGACAGGTCGGCCTCTTGTGCCTTCAGTTCCTGCACGCAGACGATGTCGGCACCGGAAGCGGCGATGTATTCATAAAAACCTTTTTTATAGGCGGAGCGGATGCCGTTGACGTTGGCAGAGATAATTTTCAACATAAGATTTAAGTGATTTTTAAAAACGGATAATAGATTGAAGTTTTCAGACGGCCTGCAAGTCATAAACAAATACTTTGGAATTGCGACCGTTGGCATTGTATTCCTGCCGGCGCTCGGCAGGCAGATCATCGGCCGAGGCCGTCTGAAAGCCCCGTTCGACAAACCATTCGCCTGTATGTGTGGATAAGGCGAAAAGCGTTTTGATATTTAAGGCGCGTGCTTTTTGAAACAGATGTTCCAACAGCAATTCGCCGTAACCGCCGTCACGAGCTTCGGGCGACACCACCAGACAGGCCAATTCGCCGCAGTCCGGTTCGGCAAAGGTTTTCAACGCCACGCAGCCGTAAATATTTTGATCGTGTTCCAATACGGAAAAACTGGAAATATGGTTTTCCAAATACTCGCGGCTACGGTGTAACAAGATGCCTTGTTCCGCCAGAGGACGGATTAAGGCGATGATGTGCGGAATGTCGTCGCTGCGTGCCTGACGGATGGAAACAAACGGCTCACGCGCAATCGAGGTACCGCTGCCCTCGCGGGTAAACAGCTCGCGCAACAGGCTGCCATCTTCACGGCCGTTGAGAATCTGCACCCGCGATACGCCGTTTTCCAACGCGCCTACCGCCGCATGCAGCAAATCGGCCGGCGCATCGGGATTGTCGTGTATCAGCTCCTGCACTTCGCCGACAGACAAAGTATTGGCCAACGAGCCGTCGGCGCGGCGGATACCGGTTTCTTCGGTCAGGAAAACCAGCTTCTCCGCCTGCAAAGCCATTGCCACTTCCTGCGCGGTTTCGCACATGCTCAGATTGAAGGTTTTGCCGCTGTACGAATGCCCCAAAGGACTGATCAGCACCACCGCGCCGCCATCCAAACGCAAACGGATTTCTTCCGCGTCGATTTTGCGGACGGTACCGGTATAGCCCATATCTACGCCGTCGATAACGCCCAACGGACGGGCGGTAATAAAGTTGCCGCACGCAATAACCGGTGGCTTGCTCCGTTGCTGTGCGGATACGCTGCTGAACAAGGCGGCTTCCACATCGCTGCGGATAATCCCCGCCACCTGCTTCACTTCCATCAAAGTCGCTTCATCGGTAATCCGTCGGCTGCCGCTGTATTTCGGAACAAAATCCCGACCCGAAGCTAATTTATCAAGCAAATGCCGTGAACCGTGTACCAAGACCAAACGCAAGCCCAAGCTGGCCAACAGGTTCAAATCTGCGGCCAAACGAATCAGGGGTTCGCCTTCCAACAGGCTGTCGGTCACGCCGACCACCATGGTTTTGCCGCGCAAATATTGGATATAGGGCGCGGCTTCGCGAAAGCTGGCGACAAAATGGGCGATGGCACTCATAGC
>NZ_JBQCVF010000277.1:0-1699 GCF_051962515.1 Neisseria sp. P0009.S007
TACTCCATCGCCTCCGCACAAGATGAAGTCGGCGAAGAAGTCCACCTCACCATCGGCGTCGTCCGTTTCGACCACCATGACCACACCTACACCGGCGCAGCATCCGGCTACTTGGGCGAACGCCTCGAAGAAGGCAGCGAAATCCGTGTCTTTGTCGAACCCAGCCCCAACTTCCGCCTACCCCAAAACGGCGACACTCCCATCATCATGATTGGAGCAGGCACAGGCGTCGCCCCCTTCCGCTCCTTTATGCAACAACGCGCCGCCAATGGCGACAGCGGCAAAAACTGGCTCTTCTTCGGCAACCAACGCCTGGCCGACGACTTCCTCTACCAACTCGAATGGAGCGAATGGCGCAAAGACGGCCTCCTTACCCGCGCCGACCTCGCATGGAGCCGCCAAGGCGAACACAAAGTCTACGTCCAACACAAAATCGCCGAACGCGCCGCCGAAGTTTGGAACTGGCTGCAACAAGGCGCACACATCTACGTCTGCGGCGACGCCGCACGCATGGCACGCGATGTCGAAAACGCCCTGATCGAAGTCATTGAGACCCAAGGCAAACTCAGCCGCGACGAAGCCGAAGACTACCTCAACGACCTGCGCGAAGACAAACGCTACCAACGCGACGTTTATTGATTGGATAAACAAAAAATAAAGGCCGTCTGAAAGCTGAATTTCAGACGGCCTTTTAATCTTTATCGTTTTCCCGAAAACATCTTAAATAAACCTGACAACATATTACCTCGTTTTAGCTCCAAATTTTGACTTCCGCATTTGCCACATTGTCCAGGCTTGGGCAACAACATATCCGATCCCTTAGATGCCTCACGCTGCCAACCGCAAGACAGACAAGTCCAATAAACATCTTGGCGGGGTTTAACTGCCATATCAATCCTCCTTTACAAACGGATAAAACGGCTTGCCCCAATCCTTATCGGCATTTTTCTGAATAACCGACAGCATTACCGGCAGGATACTGCCCAAAATCTTACAGGCATCCTTTAATTGTTCGCGATTGGCGCTACTATTATAAGTCGCACCGCCATGCACCATCTGATTACGCAAAGTGTAAAGCCTGTCAAACAACACAAACAAGACTGTTGCCGTATCCTGCGCGACCAAAGCCGCATTTACTTTACGCCGCTCTTTTTCAAAGCATTCCAAATAAGCAGCTTCAGAAATATAGCCGTTATGGAAATCCCAAAATTCCTGAAACACATAGCGATTGCCCAATAAAGATCGAATCGCACCCGAAAATTCCTTCCACACCAAAGCATAAATCTGCTTATCCGTATCCAGCGCACAGACCTTATTTAAAAAAGTCTGAAATTTGTTTCGATCCGCAGGCATGGTTCGTCCATCCAGCTCATAAGCATAAGCCGCATTAAACGCAATCCACATAGACTGGAAGGCAAAATCCCAATCCTGTACCGACCATCTTTCCTCCGCCTTTTCCAGCCAGCTCAAAGAGCGGTGGATACGCAAGCGGAAGTGTTCCGAGTAAGTATTTTTATGGTCTTGATAATATGTCTTGATTCCAGATAAATTCATTGCCATTCCCTTTTAGCGTATCGATAAATTCACTTCATATGCACGGAATATCCTGCAATGGAATGAAGCAAATTATAATACACCCTTCATAATATTTTTTAAAAATAATATATTGCACTTACTGAGGCCGTCTGAATATTCAGAC
>NZ_JBQCVF010000278.1:0-1699 GCF_051962515.1 Neisseria sp. P0009.S007
TAAATATACTGTTCATAGGGGAAATTCTGGTATTCAGGTAATTTAGAAATGGAGATCAGTGATTGAAGGTTAAGTCATAATTTTTGGAAGTATTAGAGTATCAGTAAAATAGAAATGAGTAAGACAAAGTTTGATTAATTCATTGGGAAAGGCCATCTGAAATTTTTGTTTCAGATGGCCTTACTCTAGAAGGTTAGTTTTCAGGCATACTACCCCATTGATTATCCCCATTGAAGGATGGTTGGCACATCAAAACAATTAGCCAGATTGGGCCAATAATAGGAATAAGTATAATGAGAAACCACCAACCTGATTTTCCTATATCATGGAGACGTCGAATAACGACAGATAAAGATGGAATAATTACAGCTAGAGCAAATAGGTAATATAGGAGGAAGAAAATATCTCCAAGACTTCTGCTAATTTCAGACATTATTATTGCGACAATAAAAATGGAAAAATCTGCAATTATTCTAAAGAGTGTATATCCCCAAAATTCTCGTTTGGATGCTCTCCCTGAAAATTGTGCATAACGTTTAGATAGCGTTTCCAAAAATAAGGCAAACAGTGATAATTGTCCATTTTCATTTCTGGATTGCGCCACAGTATTGAATGCATTTACGACATTATTAGATGAACTGCTATTTAGTGCCTTGTAAATACCAATAGCCTGACCATCTCCATTAATATCAAAATCAACATTCATGCCTCGAGTAGGAATGTTTTGTTCTTTCCATTCTTCGCTTTTAAATGGATAACGCTTACCATCCTCCCCGTTGATCAGACCACCACCGTTTTGAATTGAAAAGTCTAAAATTTGTCCCTTCATTTGTATCACTCCTAATATTTAATTGATTTCTAAGTAGAAACTACTTTTATCTTTATTCTGCCATTTGATTGAGTAAGTGATGTTTTCACTTCCTTTTGTTGTGGTCAATTTGGCAGAACATACTCTTATTTCGGCATCATGATTAACGGCAGTTTCTTCCACATCATCCAATGAAACAAATTGACCTAAAAGAAATGAGCGTTGGTTAATGATTTTTTTAACCAAATCTTCTGCATCACTTGAACCGCATGAAGGTAAGCCCCCCATACAACCAGTTAATAACATCACTGGTAAAATCCCAGCAAAGAGATAGTGTTTAATTTTCATTTGGTCACCTCAAGATTTAAAGTTTCATAAAAATAGAAAAGTACAGTAAAACTGTATGAAGTATTGCATTACAATTTCAATTGAATCTATTTCTCTCTAATATCTTTTGCATGAATATAAGTCGTGCAATTAGATTTTTGAGAAAACAAAAAGGTTGGACACAGCAGCAACTTGCTGATTTTGCAAATACTTCAAAAAGTAATATCTCCAATCTTGAGAATGGTAATCAAGGATACAGTGAGGCTATCTTAAAATATCTTGCTGATGCATTGGGATGCCGTGTTTCGTCTATTTTTCTGCTAGCAGAATACTTGGAAAGACAGCAAAACAATACATTAAAGGATTTAGAAGAAATGCCGGTCGAACTGATTTTTTTACAACTTCCTGAACCTTTACAACAGTCTTTTAAATTATTGATGATCCAGACCTTGGAGCAAATCTCAAAATAAATACTGTTTTATAGGTTTGTTTGTTTTTAAATAAAAGCCGTCTGAAATTTACATTTCAGACGGCTTTTATATTGGTAATGATGATCAGAGTGAG
>NZ_JBQCVF010000279.1:0-1697 GCF_051962515.1 Neisseria sp. P0009.S007
CTCTTGGATGTTCATCTGAATCGAGCCTTCGCCGGTGATACAGAATACATCTTGATCAGGAGCAGCCAGTTTCGCACCGATGGCATATGGCAAACCGACGCCCATTGTGCCTAAGCCGCCGGAATTGAGCCATTGGCGTGGACGCTCAAATGGGTAATATTGAGCGGTAAACATTTGATGTTGACCGACATCGGAAGTAATGATGGCAGAATTATTGGTGATTTCGGCCAGTTTTTGAATGACGTATTGCGGTTTGATGATTTCGCTTTCATTATCAAACCACAGGCAGTTGCGCGAACGCCACTCTTCAATGCTTTTCCACCATTTATCCAATGAGTCGGCTGTAGGTGCAGATTCTTGCTTGCCCCACAATTGAATCATTTCGGACAATACGTTTTTCACGTCGCCGACAATCGGGATATCCACTTTGACACGTTTGGCAATGCTGGACGGGTCAACGTCGATATGAATAATTTTTTTGGCTTTTTCAAAGAATTTGGACGGTACGGAAATCACGCGGTCATCGAAGCGCGCACCGATTGCCAGTACAACGTCTGCATTCTGCATGGCGAGGTTGGCTTCGTAAGTGCCGTGCATACCCAGCATGCCCAAGAATTGGCGGTCGCTGGAAGGGTATGCACCCAAGCCCATCAATGTACCGGTACAAGGAGCGCCGATCATGCGGACGAATTTAGTCATTTCTTCAGAGGCATTGCCCAAAACCACGCCGCCGCCGAAGTAAACAATAGGGCGTTTGGCGGAAGCCAGCATTTGTACGGCTTTTTTGATTTGACCGATGTGGCCTTGTACAACCGGTTGGTAAGAGCGGATGAAGATGTCTTCTTGCGGGTAGCTGAACTTAGCCATTGCTTGGGTGACATCTTTGGGAACATCGACAACAACGGGACCAGGACGGCCGCTTGCGGCGATTTGGAAAGCTTTTTTGATGGTGTCTGCCAACTCAGCGATATTGGTCACCAAGAAATTGTGTTTGACACAAGGGCGGGTAATGCCGACTGTATCCACTTCTTGGAATGCGTCTGTCCCGATAAGGGAGTTGCCCACTTGGCCGCTGATGACTACCAACGGAATGGAGTCGCTGTAAGCAGTGGCGATGCCGGTCAGCGCATTGGTCGCGCCTGGGCCGGAAGTTACCAAGGCAACGCCGACTTTGCCGCTGACACGGGCATAGGCATCTGCCGCATGTACGGCTGCCTGCTCGTGGCGAACCAGGATGTGCTTGAATTTATTGAGTTGGAAAAGGGCATCGTAGATTTCGATAACCGCGCCGCCCGGATAGCCGAATACATACTCGACACCTTCGGCTTTGAGACTTTGCACGATGATTTGTGCGCCTGATAATTGCATATTGACCTCTTTTATATGGTTTCAAACCAATAGGAACAATCCGCCTCACCACAGCACCTGTAATGCAATTCCACCAAGCAGCGATTTAGGGTACGCGCACTGAGGGAATACGATGACAGTCAGACTATCCAAGCAATTGGAAAGAAACACAGAGTTTGTGAAAAAGAGTAGAAACGATAACGCAATCCGACTGTACAAGCAAGACAAAATCTTTCATCTTTTAACGTTTAAGGAGTGAAAATAGATTATCGTTTGATTTTAAAGAAATAAAAAAACAGTTTTATTGATCTTGGTGTGGATGGATTGTTGACAGTTTGAGTAAGGAGAAG
>NZ_JBQCVF010000280.1:0-1696 GCF_051962515.1 Neisseria sp. P0009.S007
GCAGACGTGAAGAATCCAACCGCGCCGGAATCAATACGACAAATTCGGTCATGCTTTCAGTTCCTCTTCGCTCAACGGGCGCGCTTCGTTTTCCAACATATAAGGGATGCCGTCACGAATCGGATAAGCCAGCTTCGCCTGACGGCTCCACAATTCCTGTTTGTCCTGATGATATTCCAGCCTGCCTTTGGTAACGGGGCAGACGAGGATGTCTAAGAATTTTTTTTCCATGGGGTTTCTTTCGGGTTTGATGGTTTTAGCGAAGCTCGCTTCGCTCGTTTTGGCGAAACTTGCTTCGCTCGTTTTCAGACGACCTCAAGCGGCATTATTTTTTCCGTGCCGGTTTTTGGGGTTGCGTTGAGCAGGCTGGGGCAGGATTTTTGCCGCTGCACATAATCTGCTGGATTTCTCGGACTAATTTTTCGTTTTGATTTGATTTTTCGTATTTTTCGGCAATGATGTTCATTGTAGGATTCATCGTTGCCTCAAGATAGCGCGGCATTTTATCGAGTATTGATTGACCTACCTCCGTGCCGTAAAAGCCAATCAACGCATCGACTTCTTCCTGAGTAAGAACTGTTTTTATGCCGTCCATAGTTGCTTTACGCAATTGGGCACGCACTTTCGGGGTATTGATTTCGGCAGCTATTTGATTTGCATGATTTTTCAAGACTGCCTCCAACTGAGGACGCTTGTCCGCCGGCGCATCTTTCAAAAAATTCTGTATATTAGGATTGGAGAGCATAATGCCTCCAACCCTTTGGAAAGACTGATCCAACAGAGCGTCCATCCTTTGTACTTCAAACAGACGCTCAAGCGACGCATCACTGGGCGGCGCGGCAAACACATTGGCACACAAGGCCAAAGCAGCAAAAGGCAACAATAAAGTTTTCAATTTCATTTTTTCTACCTACTTAATAAATATAAATATTTTCAGACGACCTGCACATTATTTGGCACATTCCGAAGAATGTTTATTGCCCTTACACAAAATATCGCGCGTTTGCGCCTCAAAAGCGGGCGTATATTTCCTGCTTGCGTTGATATAGTTGTTGCTCATTGTCTTTTCAACAATCTCATCATTCAATTTGTCGAAACGTTCCATCTTTTCAAATGCAGACTTACCGACCCCATGCCCAAACAATTTTGCCATGCTGTCCACGTCTGCTTGGCTCAGCACATTATCAATATCTCCGCCATGCTGTCTGAGATGATTGATTTTTCTCAAAATACCCTTGCCACGAGGGGAAGAGAAAAAGCGGTTGAGCACATCGACTTCTTCTTGTGTAAATACTTTCTGTACGGCACGCTTTTCTTCATCCAACCATTGCTTTTTCAACTCAGGGCGGCTCAAATCGTCTTGCATGTTTTTCATATAATGGCTGATGACCGCCTTCATCTGCGCTTTTTGAGCTTTGGGCGTCATCGCTAACAAGCGCTCATTGTCCTCTTTATTCACCATCTCCAAAGAACGTTGCACTTTCTCGCTATAATTATTGCTTATCCCTTGAATCTCCAACCATTTCATTGCAGATTCATCACTTGGTTTAGCAGCCAGGCTTTGAGTGGATACAAATAAAGCTGCGCAAGCGACCAACAAATATTTTAACTTCATGATTTACTCCTATCGCGTAGTTTGAAGATCATCTTTAAAACATCTGTGAAACATCTATAAGCATTTAGATTGAAACTTTCG
>NZ_JBQCVF010000281.1:0-1695 GCF_051962515.1 Neisseria sp. P0009.S007
ACCGTGATTGAAACTTGGCTGTATCTGGCTAACGAATTGAACAAATAAGTTCGATGAGACAAAAATCCCCTGCCCGTCTATCTCGGCAGGGGATTTTTATTGCCTTATTCAATGCCGTCTGAAAGAACTTTCACGTTCTTTTACCTTTTTAAAAAAGTCATTTTACATCAAAAAGATATAAAAAGATTCTGCCATACCCACAAATTCTCAATGGTACTATATTGCCTTTCCGCATTTTATCCCATGCCTTTTGAGTGAACCTTTTTTCACTCTTCCTATCTATCATACACAGCATAACGATACATTTAGAAACAACCCATGAATACAAATTTTATTTCCACCTTTCAGACGGCCTTGAAACGTCTAGCACTCATCAGCACCATTGCCGTATTAGCAGCCTGCGCCGGCAACAATACCTCTTCCAACCGCGCCGTACCTGACGGCTACTACAAAGTCCGCCCTGGCGATACCCTGACCCAAATCGCCAAACGCTACGGACAAAACGTCAATACACTGGTTGCATGGAACAACCTTCCCAACGCCTCACAAATCGAAGTCGGCCAAGTATTGCGCGTCCGCCGTCATGTTGCCCCACGCAGCACTGCAACACAGCAACGCCAAACCACTGCCGTTACCCCAATCAACCGATTGAACCTGCAATGGCCGACCGATAACGCTTCATCCTCCATTATCCAACGCTACAACGGCACAACCAGCAAAGGCATAGATATTGCAGGCACACAAGGCCAACAAATCCGTTCCGCTGCAGCCGGTACCGTTATCTACGTTGGCGAAGAAGTCCGCGGTTACGGTAAGCTAATTTTGATCAGCCACAATGACTACACCATTACCGCCTACGCCCATAACGACACGCTTTTGGTACAAAAAGATCAAAAAGTCCAAGCAGGTCAAGTTATCGCCACCATGGGCAGCAGCGATTCAGACAGCGTCAAGCTGCATTTTGAAGTTCGTCTCAACGGCAAAGCAGTCGATCCCCTGCCTTATTTGACTAGAACAAATTAATACCTTAATCAAAAGGCCGTCTGAAATAACTTTATTTCAGACGGCCTTTTGATTTGTCTTACCATAACACCCATCTCAACAAAGCATTGACCAACTTAACTTATGTTGATTGAGTGAAAACACCGTTATACAATAACAACTCTTTTTAACATTCTATTTTAGGTGCCCTACTATGTCTCCTAACCGCATCCTTGCAACCGCATTCTTGTTTGCTTCTGCATTTGCCAGCGCAGATGTCCATATTGATGAAAGCATCCCTTACCGTCATGCAGAAGAAATCGATACCCGTATCGTTTCCGAGTGTTTACAAATTGGCAACGTCATGTCCAAATCTTTGCAAGAAACTGCAGCCAAAAGTGATGTAACTATTGTCCGTGACGGTAAAAAACAAGGCACATACGCAGATATCTCCATTACTTCCGCCATGAGCGCAGGCGTAGCCTTTGTCGGCCACGCCAAAAGTATTACAGCCGTTGCCACTTTGTATGGTGATGGCGAAGAAGTCAATAAAAAAACCTTTACCCGCAATTCTTCCGGCGGCATGCTCGGTGTTTATAAAAGCTCTTGTGCAGTCTTAAATCGCACTTCTAAAGTCTTGGGTTCAGATATTGCCCAATGGGTGGTTCGCGAACAAAAAAATGCTCAAGACAAATAAAACCCCAATTTGATAAA